>NZ_KV823859.1:0-3959 GCF_001815995.1 Dietzia sp. HMSC21D01
CGGGCGCCGCGGCGCCCGGCCCGTCGGAGATGTGGGGGAGAGCTCGGTCAGAGGGTCTGGACGACCTCGTCGTAGCCGAGCCGCGGGAGCCGGTCGAACCAGGCGCCCTCCTCGGCGGGCTTGCCGATGTTGACGGCCACGAGCACGCGGTGGCGGCCGTCGGGGAAGAACTCGCGGGAGATCGCCTCGGCGTCGAAGCCGGTCATCGGGCCCGCCGCGAGGCCGGCGGCGCGGATGCCGATGATCGCGTAGCCGATCTGCAGCCCGGCGTTGAGTTCGGCCGTCCCCACGCGGGCGTCCTCGTCATCGGCGAACAGATCGCGCGCACCGGGGAAGTGCGGGAACTGGGTGGGCAGCTCATCGTGGAAGTCGATGTCGGCCGCGAGCAGAGCGACGGCCGGGGCCGCGGCGGTCTTGGCGCGGTTACCCTCGGTGAGGAGAGGCAGCAGCCGGGCCTTGGCCTCCTCCGAGCGGATGACGATGGCGCGCAGGGGCTGGATGTTCATCGAGGTGGGCGCCCACTTCACCAGGTCGAAGATCGCGCGGATCTGCTCGCCGGTGACGGGCTCGTCGGTGAAGGCGTTGGCGGTGCGCGCCTCGCGGAACAGCAGGTCCTGCGCCTGCTCGTCGAGGGCGAGCACGTTCTGGGTGTCGAAAGTAGTGGTCACGTCTACTATCAACGACGTGCGGCGACTTTCGATCCCCGTGCCGCGCATGATATTCGCCACACCGCGGCCGGCGGCCGGTGTGCCGGTCCGGCCCGCGGCCACCGGCAGCAAACCCCCCGCGCGCCCGCTACGAATAAGTGGAGAGAATGTAGGCACGGAAAGGGAGGTGCGGCGATGCGCAACGGCGTGGTCGTGGACATCGGCGGCAGCGGGACGCGGATCGGCGTCGTGGTGAACGGCAACGTGGTGGGCGTCCACGGTGCCGAGGTCGCGACCGCCGAGGATCTCGCCACCGCGGTCCTCGCCGTCGACCGCTCCCCCGCCGGCGTCGGCGTGTCGCTGAACGGCCACGTCGACGCCGACCGCGGGCGGGTCGTCCTGTCGCGCGCCGCCGCGTGGGCGGAGGGCGACCTGCGCACCGAGCTGGTGTCGCTGATCGACGCGCCGGTCTCGGTCATCGGCGACGGTGACGCCCACGCCCTGGCGCTGACGCGTCTCCCGGACGTCGAGTTCGGCGGGATCGCCATCTCCCTCGGCTCGTCCCTGGCGTTCGGCGCGCTCAACCACCACGGCGCGCTCATCCACCCGTGCGGCCACACCGGCTGGGACCTCGGCCACTGGCGGATCGTCGGCGACGGCACCAACACCGAGGCCTGGTGGGGACTGGGCGGGCACGGCCTGTACGACCTCGAGCGGGAGCACGGCGACGACGCCGCGGAGATCTACGCCTACCGTCTCGGCTCGTTCCTCGTGGACGCCGTCCAGCTCTTCCGCCCCCGGACGGTCCTGCTCACCGGCGGCATAGTGGTGGGGCTGGGCGAGGCGCTGCACCGACCGGTCGCCGAGCAGCTGGAGTCCCTGCCGATCTCCGTGCCGATCCCGCGCGTGGTCTACTCGCCGTCGCGGGACACCGCCTTGTTCGGCGCGGCGGTCGCGGCGGGCCTGGCGCTGCCGACGGGGTGGTGAGGGGCGGGGCTACCGGGTCGTGAGCGACGCGACGTAGGTCCGGAGTGCTGCCAGGCCTGGTGGAACGTACAAGCTGCCTTCGCCGGTGGAAGGGTCGATGAAGCTTGCCGAACCGAAGCGGATCGCCCCCGGCACCCCGGCGGCCTGTAGCTCCTTGACGAGAGTTATCTGCTCCTCGTCGCTCACCGCCATGTGGTCTCCGAGCCAACTCAGTACGTATTGGTGCTGCAGCCCAGGCCGCGCATAGCCGGTCCACTGCATCTTCCGCATGACGTAGAACAGGCAGGCGGCGGCGAGAGGCTCACCGTGCGCGAGGAGCAACCGCGACGCGGTGGTCAGCCGTTTCACGAAGTCGTCGTTGGCCGGTCGCGCGGTGCGGATCAAGCGCTCGGCCCGCCCCTCCCAGCCGAGGCCGGGGTCCCCGCCGAGGAGACCGAGAACCAGGTCGGAGGCGGGGTTCGGCTCGCGACCCTCCCCCGGCGGGAGGTCGTCGACGCCGGCGATACGCACCGCCAGGGCGGGGTCACCCACAGCCCACGCCAGCAGGCTCGACACCCGTAGGTACCGTCCACCACCCGACCCGTCGGCATACCCTTCGGTCGTCGGTGCGAGCGCCCACCGCTGGAGCAGTGCGCGGGCCCTGTCCAACTGGTCGCTCAGCAAGGACAGGACATGGAAATCGAGCGCCTCCGGCACCTCCGACCAGTCGAGGAGATCAGCACGCTCGAGGACGAGCTCCCTGACGCCTGGCTCGCGGCCCTGCCCTGCTCCGACCAGGCTCGCCAACCCGGAAAGCACCTCAGCCTGGTGCGCGTTCGAGGGTAGCGCCTCAATCCGAGCCATCATCGCCTCGCCCTTGCCGCGGTGAGCGAGTGCCGCCAAGTACTGGATCTCAATTCCCGTCTCCGGGCCCTTCGCCGCCGAATCTGCAGCGATCGGGAACCGATTGGTGAGCCGCTCGAGAATCCCGAGGTCCGATACGCCGACGGACAGGTTCCTCGCGTGCTCGGCGGTGAGAACCGCGACGTCTGTTGCGGCCGCCACCGCACGAGCGGCGACCTCGGCAAGCGGGCCCGACTCGACGACACCCGGCGTGGCTTGGTGTCGCGCGGCCTCGCGCTTCACCAGGGCGCGTCTCAGGCGTGCCCTGGACGCCGTCAGGGCGCCCACTGCGAGTGCCGCCGCGACGACGGGGAACTCGCTCAACAGGTCGACCGCGGATTCAACGGCCGCCGTCACGTCGTCGCCCGGCGCGACGACGTCACCGTCGATCGCCGCTCGGTGTTCCAGGTGCAAGAAGCGGTTGATCGCCTCGTGCTCGAGTACCCGTCCCATGTCGAGCGCCGCGGCCATGCGGCGGGCCTCGAGGGTGAGCTGGGCAGCGAAGTCGAGCTGGGCGGGCATATGGACAGGCTAACTGCGGACCTAGACCCGAGGCCCCGTCGGGCGGCCCCTTACGCTTGGTGCAAACCTGTAATCAGGCTCGGGGAATTCTGCTGGTCGGCGGGAATAAACCTCATCGGATCTGTCTGTCAAGCCCCGGGTTTTGTAGAGGGTAGTTATCTGGCGTCGACGAGGTCGTCGATGGTCTGTGGTTGAGGTTCGACCGCGGCGTGGTGGGCTTCGTATTCGGCGGGTGGGACGTAACCGATCTCACCGTGGATCCGTCGGTGGTTGAACCAGTCGATGTACTCGGCGACGGCGATCTCGAGGTCATCGATGTCCCGCCACGGACCCTTGTGGCGGTTGCGGATCAGCTCGGCCTTGAACAGCGAATTGAACGCCTCCGCGAGGGCATTGTCATACGAGTCGCCACGGGAACCCACCGAGGCGACCAGGTCCTGTTCGGCGAGGCGTTCGGTATAGCGCAGCGCCCGGTACTGCACGCCGCGGTCGCTGTGGTGGATCAGCCCGCCCAGGTCGTCGCCGGCGTGGGTGCGCTGCCAGATCGCCATGTTCAGCGCGTCGAGAGCCAGGTCGGTGTAGAGGTTCTTGGACAGCTGCCACCCGACGACCATCCGCGAGTAGACGTCGATGATGAACGCCGCGTACACCCACCCGGCGTAGGTGCGGACGTAAGTAATATCGGCGACCCACAGTTGGTTAGGTCGCTCGGCGACGAACTTGCGTTCCACCAGGTCAGCGGGACGTTCAGTCTCGGCCTTCGGGCGGGTGGTGCGCGGAGACTTGGCCCGCTGGACCCCCTTGAGACCTTCGGCTCTCATGAGGCGTTCGACGGTGCAGCGGGCGACCTGGTGGCCGGCGCGGCCCAGCTCCTTCCACATCTTCCGGGCTCCGTACACGTGGTAGTTCTCCTCGTACATC
>NZ_KV823860.1:0-3373 GCF_001815995.1 Dietzia sp. HMSC21D01
GGGGTGGAGCCAGACGGCGATTCCGGTCGGGCCGCACTCGGGATGTTCGACCAGGTGGTAATCAGCGTGCAGGCCGGGAGTCGAGCATGTTCGGGTGCGGGCGTAGTCCGTGATCAGCCTTAAACCGTCACGGTCGAGGTCGAGCAGGTTGCTCTTGACGGCCCGTCGGAGCGTGCGCTGGCAGGGGACTCCACCGATGGAGTGAACCATCAGATCTCCATCGCCTCTGTCTGCGAGATCGAAGACGATCCATCTCGGATCAAGCCGCACGTGAAGCCTCCTGACGTGGTCAATGACGGGCACAGCCTATGGTTTCGAGCTCAATCTCGGGCGATCAACCTTCCCCCGATCGCCACCCTCGGGCGTTACCTGGCGAGGCCGAAACGGTCGTTCTCCGCCGACCTGCGCTGCCGTCGTCGCAGGATTGAACGGATGGCGTCCATGTGGCGTGACACCTGCTCAGGCGTAGCCGCGCGTTCTTCGGCTGCGGCGGCGGCCTCGGCCCGTCTGCGCTGCTCTTCGAGGGCTTGCTGTCGGTGCTGCTCAGCCACCTGACTAGGTGAGGGGCCGGCAAGCACGTCCCGGAGCCGGGAGAGGCGATGCCGCAGGAACCCCGACGGATTGGTGATGGTGGAGGGCCAGTCGCGGGGGTTTTTCCTGGCGTCCTGGTTGAGGACCGCCACCAGATCGCGGCCTGTCCAGCGGTCGCAGTCGACCAGCTCGGCCACTACGTCGACGAGGGAGCCCAGATGCTGGCCGTTGTCGAGGCTTTTTGCTGCGGCGACGAGCTGGGCGGTGACGATGTGTGCCTGGCGAGGCCGCTCTCTCCCCTGGGGTCTTGGTGAGCGCCCGGAGGGCGCCGTCGCGCGCTTGCGCGCGTGTGTGGGGGAACGCTTCTTACGGGGAGTTTTACTCCCCGTAGAACCGCTACGCGGTAGAGACGATTTTGTGTACCACCTGCGGGGAGTCGTCAGCGCCCATGTGGATGCAGCTCGGATCTGGACTCCGTCGTGATGCACGGCTGCCTGAAATCGTTCCTCGACTGTGAGGTACCGCCCCCGCGCGACCTCGACCGCGAGTTCCAGCGCCGCCAGGACGGCCCGAGCTTTCAGGACAACATCGTGGCAGTACGGACGAGCGCGACCCGCCAGCTCAGCAGCGACCCGGCCGATAGTGGCGTTGGAAGCGGTGACGCCGCGCCCGGTGCTGGAGTCTGCAAAGTGAGCGCACGCCCGAGCTACGAGCAGCACGGTCCGCGAGGACACGCCCCACTTCCGGCACAGCTGCCGGCCCGGAGCGCACGCCAACTCCGCCGCGGCGGCCGTGAGCCACTTGGTGCGGCTTTGCCACACCAAGGCCGGCTGCCGGCCGTCGAGTGCCCAGGAATGGCCGCGCTGGCCGCGCAGCATGTTTTCTTTCTCGGCATCCTCGATCCGCTGGCGGATCACGTCGCCGAGGTTGGGTTCTTGCGTGTCATCGAGGCCTATTGGCGCACCCTGCGACTCGCCCAGCATTGACATGCTGGACACCGCATTTGGGTGTGCGCTACCCTCGGAGCTGTCTCGCACGACAGTTCCTTCCATTGGGAGGGAGCGCAGATCAGAAGCAGGTTTGGTCGCCTGTCCTGATCTCAAACTTCAAGGACGTCACCCGATTCCCGTCGGGTGGCGTTCTTTTTTGTTTGTGAACGCTCCGCTGTGCAGTTGTCACGCAGGTACTCGGTGGTCAGTCGATACCCGCGTCAGTGCATGGTGAGAGGCGTCCTCCTGTTCAGTCGTGGTCGGTTCTTAACCGGCTTGGAGCAGCTCCTGCTGCCCGCCCCGGTGGTCCTTGGGTACGGCTTCGTACGCTTCGACGCCCAGTCGGACGATCTCTTCGACAACCTGCCAGCGTTTAGGGTTGCCGGATTCCCGCCAGAGGCGCTGCACGTCGGCGAACAACTTCTCGTCGATGAGCGCATTGAGTTGAGTGCGGCCTTCAGTGGTACGAGGAGGTGCCATGTGGATATTGCTATCACGGGTGTAGTTTCAGGTGTGTTATTTCCTAGGCGGGGCGGCGTGTCGGGCCGGTAATACTTAACGATACAGATGCGCGCTATTGGGTGGAACCCTTGAGCGTGTCGTTGGCGCGCTGCCATGCGTCACGCACGGCCTCCTGGGGCTCCCCATAGAGGTCGGCCAGGCTGGCGCACAGCGCCTCGGACAGTGGCGAGCCCCCCTGCTCGATGGTGGAGAAGGCACTTTGGCTGAGGCCAACGCGCTCGGCGACCTCGGACTGATTGAGCGCTGCGTGCACGCGCATGTCCGAGAGGGTTTCGCGGCCCGGGAGTACGCCTGTGAGGTCTCGAACGTTCAGCTCGAGGACTTGGGCTAGCGCGGCGAGTTTCGCTGGGGCTGGTGCCGTTCGGCCGGCTAGCCAGTTGCGCACGGTCGAGGGGTTGACGCCTACGCGAGCGGCGACCTGGAGGCCCGTAAGGCCGTGTCGAAGCATCGCTCCGCGAGCCACGGAAGGGCTGACATAGCCGGGCCTGCGAGCCACGCAACCTCCTGCATCTGGCGTGCAACTCGCATCATCATCGCAGTCCATTTCGGCCCCCTCAGCCCTTGCGCCGGTATAACTTAACGTTATAACCTAGCGTTGCCGACGCGATAGACAAGCTGGTCTATCAACTAAGTAGAGGCTCACCGGACTCGAGAGGGAAGCCCTTGAGCAAGCACCCAGCGTTCGCATACCGTGCCTTCTGCGCCCGTACCGCCGGTACGGCTCCGCACCGGTTGATTCTGTCCCGGTGCGATGAAGCGCAATCCCCACCACACGCGTGTGCTCTGCCGACTGTCGGCGCCCCCCTGGTCACGGGGCGCTGCCCCCTGCCGAGCGCCGCCCTCAGTGATCCGAGGATGCGATGAGCCATACCCAGGGAGACCTCCGTTCGGCCGTTCGCGGAGCAGCCATCGGCGCCTGTACAGCGCTGATCGCGTTCGCCGGCGTGTACGCGGCATCGGCCGCGACTCAGTCAGGAATCGAGGAGGCGACTGCGCCCGCAGCTCGACCGTCGACCACTCAGGCCGGCGTGGATGTGGCCCAGAAGACGAGCGCGCCTCAGCGGTCCGCGAAGGCCGCTCAGGCGACCTCATCCCGGACGGCTGCGCAGCGTCCTGCCCAGGCGAAACAGGCCGGCCTAGCGAAGGCGGTCCAGCCAGCCCGTGAGGTGAAGAGGGAGGACAGGCGCGACGAGCCCCAAGAGGCGGCCTCTGAGGTCGACACCGCTCCGGCGCCGCAGACTCCAACGCGGCAGGTTCGCTCTTCGCAGCCTGCGCCGGTGCAGCAGGCCCCGTCGTACCCGGTGCAGCAGGCCCCGTCGTACCCAGTGCAG
>NZ_KV823861.1:0-20675 GCF_001815995.1 Dietzia sp. HMSC21D01
CGTGCCGGTCGCCGCCGAGGTGCGGGGCCGCGCCGACGCCGCCGCCCGTGTCGCGTCCGACCAGGCAGACGACGTCCGCAAGGCCGCGCTGGCGCGGAAGAAGGCCGCGGAGAAGCAGGCCAAGAAGAAGTCCGCGCGACTGGGCAAGGACGCCAAGAAGAAGACCGCCCGGTTCGAGAAGGACGCCGGCAAGGCGGCCCTGATGGCCAAGAAGAAGACCGACGAGGTCCGGGCGAAGGCGGCCGACGCCATTCATCCCTGACCCGTCGGGGGCCCGGCCGCCACTCGGGCCGGCCGGCTCCCCGGACGATCCCTCCACCCGATGACCCCGCCCGCACCCGGGCGGGGTCATCGCCGTCCGAGGGCGCGTCGCGGATCCCGGTACCCTGGACGTCCTGCCCGAACAGCCCCAACCGGAAGGAGCGCCTGTGACGGGACACGACGCCGTCGACGAGGAGCAGCGTCACCTCGGTCGTCTCCTCGACCGCCTCGAGGAGTTGCGGGCGGACACCCGCGCGCGGCTCGACGCCGTCCTGCGCACCTCCGGCGGGACGCCGCAGGCCCGGTCGGAGCGGGAGTCGTTCGCCCGGCTCTACTCGTCGGAGCTCGCGGCCTTCAGCGCGGCCAACCTGGGCCTGTACTTCGGCCGCCTGGACATGGGTGACGGGGAGGTCCGGCGGATCGGCCGCGTGGGGCTGCGGGACGACGACGAGGACCTCACCACGCTGCTGTTGGACTGGCGCGCCGACCACAGCCGCCCCTTCTACCTGGCCACGACCGCCCGGCCCGAGGGCGCGCACCGCCGTCGTCACCTGCGCACGATCGGGCGTCGGGTGATCGGTATCCACGACGAGTACCTGACGGCGCCGGAGGACGGCGAGTTGCCGGAGGACCACGACGACGTGGTGGGGGAATCGGCCCTGTTGGAGGCACTCGACACCGCGCGGTCCGGGCACATGACGGACATCGTGGCGACCATCCAGCGCGAGCAGGACGAGATCATCCGCAATCCCCACGCGGGCGTGCTGGTCGTCCAGGGCGGGCCGGGCACGGGCAAGACCGCGGTGGCCCTGCACCGCGCGGCCTATCTGCTCTACACCCACCGTCAGCGGCTCGACCGCAGCGGCGTACTCATCGTGGGCCCCAACGCACGGTTCCTCGACTACATCGCCCGGGTGCTGCCGTCGCTCGGCGAGTCGGGGGTCGTGCTGCGCACCCTCGCCGATCTCTATCCGGGCGTGCGGGCGACCGGCCCCGAGACGCTGCGTGGTGAGGAGGTCAAGGGGTCGGGCGAGATGGTCGGCATCCTCAAGGCCGCCGTGCGGGCGCGTCAGCTCGCGCCGCGGTCCGAGGTGGTGGTGCGCGTGGAGGGCCACGACCTCACTCTCGCCCCGGCCACGGTGCGGGCGGCGCGGGGGCGGGCGCGGATGACCCGACGCCCCCACAACCAGGCGCGGGAGGCGTTCGCGACGCGGATCGTCGACGCGCTCACCGAGCAGTACGTGGCCGCCCTGACCGATCCGGTGGGGCGCGCGGAGGACGAGGCGTGGTCGCCGGAGGGCGACGGCGTCGGGGATCTGGGGGATCCGGCCCGGCCGCTGTTGGACGCGGACGACCGCGCGGAGCTCCGGCGCGAGGTGGAGGCCTCCCGCGAGGTCGCGGAGATCGTCGACGAGTGGTGGCCCGTCCTGCGGCCGGAGCAGTTGCTGGCCGATCTGCTCTCGAGCCGCGAGCGGATCGCCGAGGCGGCGGGTGACTACGTCGCGGAGGACCAGGAGGCGCTCTTCCGCCGGGACGGCGCCGCGTTCTCGGTGGCGGACGTGCCGCTGCTCGAAGAGCTCGCGGAGCTGCTCGGGGAGGATCCGACGGCGGACGGCAGCGAGGCCGACCGCGCCTGGGCGGAGCAGCTGCGCCAGGCGGAGGAGGCGCTGGAGATCCTCACCGGCTCGGCGGTCCAGGACATCGAGGACGATCTCGATCCCGAGGTGCTCATGGCGTATGACGTCGTCGACGCCGAGGCGCTGGCCCGCCGCCACAGCGCCGATTCGGACCTCACGGTCGCGGACCGAGCGGGGGCCGATCGGACGTGGGCGTTCGGGCACGTGATCGTCGACGAGGCCCAGGAGTTGTCCACCATGGCGTGGCGGGTCATCATGCGCCGCTCCCCCAACCGGTGGATGACCCTCGTCGGGGACGTGGCCCAGACGTCGAGTCCGGCCGGGATCGACTCGTGGCACGACGCCCTGTCGCCGTACGTCGACGACCGGTGGATCCTGACCGAGCTGACGGTGAACTACCGGACGCCCGAGACGATCTCCGCGGTGGCGGAGCTGCTGCTGGCGGAGATCGATCCCGACGCGGCCTCGCCGCGCCCGGTGCGACCGGGGCGGCGCCCGGTGGCGTGGCTGGAACCGGAAGCCGACGAGGTCACGCGGGTCGTGGCGGAGGAGATCCGCGCGGTGCCGTCGGAGCGCGCGGTGGCTGTTCTGGTCCCGGACGACGGCGGGGAGGTTGACGGGCGCGGCCACGACGGTGGCGTTGGCGTTGGCGGCGACCATGACGGTGACGACGACGAAGGTACCACTCCGCGGTACGCCGCCCTCGCCGAGGTCGCGGAACGGGCCCGGCCGGGGACATCGGTGCTGCCATTGGCCCTGGCCAAGGGGCTCGAGTTCGACGTGGTCGTGGTCGTGGACCCGGATCGTGTGCTCGCGCGCTCGCCGCAGGGTCTGCAGGATCTCTACGTCGGCACCACCCGCGCCACCCAGGAACTCGTCCTGGTCCAGCCCGGGGGCTTCGGCCCGCTGCTCGCGGGGATCCGGGACCGCGTGGCCGCCGCAGACCGGGAGCTCAGCGCATGAGGCGCGTCCGTGCACGGGTGTTGGCCACGACGGCGCTCCTCGCGGTGACGGCCGTCGCGGCGGCGTGTGGCGATGCAGCGGACGGGTCTGACGCCAACGGGTCGACCACGGCGGCCTCGCCCGAGACCGTCGCGGCGGACACGTCGGTCGGCGCCCGGCCGGGGACGGGTGGGCCGCTGCGCACCGAGGAGGAGCGCGCCTTCCTCGCCGACCTGGCCGGTCTCGGGTTGCCGACCGAGATGACCGCGGAGACGACCCTAGAGGTCGGTCTCGGCATCTGCCGGGGAATCGACGACGGCGCGGACACCGAGACGGTCCTCGATCGGATCCGTCCCCTCACCAGTGCGATCGCGTCCCAGAACGACGAGTGGGACACGGCCAGGGTCGGTCGCGCGCTCATCGACGCGAGCCGGGCCCACCTCTGCGACTGATGGCGGGGTACGACTCATGGCCGAATACGGCCAGCAGCCGGGCCCGGCGACGGCCCGGCCCGGCCGCGTGGCGCGAGCGCCTAGGTGGTGTGGACGATGAGCACGTCGCAGGTGGCCCGGCGGGCCGCGTCGGCGGGCACCGATCCGAGCAGACGCCCGGTCAGCGAATTCAGCCCCTTGTTACCCACCACGAGGAGGTCTGCGTCCACCTCGTCGGCCAGCTTGATCAACGACTCCACCGGTGCCCCACGGACCGTGCGCGTCTCGAGCTGCGTGGCCCCGGCGACGAGAGCGCGCTCGCGGGCGCCCCGGACGATGTCCTCGGCGGGATTGTCGCCACGGATCTGGTAAGCGTCGTCACCCAGCTGGTCGGCGGCCTGACTGACCGACCGCGGGTCGGCGGGCACGTACGCGCAGGCGATCACGAGCGTCGCCCCGGCGTCGGCGGCCAGTCGGGCAGCGCGATCGACGGCGCGGTAGGACGACTCCGAGCCGTCGGTTCCCACCACCACCTTGGTGTAGGCGCTCATTTGCTTCCTCTCCTCGGGAACACGTTGCACACAGCGTAGTCCCAGGCGGGCCTGACCGTGCGCGGTAAGCGCGGTCTGCACGGAGGTCCGGGCGTGCGTGTGCGCACCGTCCGGGTCAGTCGATGCCGGCCTCTCGCATCCCCTTGAGCTCTTTACGCAGCTCGGCGATCTCGTCGCGGAGCCGGCCCGCCAGCTCGAACCTCAGGTCCGTGGCCGCCGACATCATCTGCTCGGTCATCTCCTCGATGAGCTTCTCGAGCTCCTTGCGTGGCCGGGCGGCGTCCCCGACCGCACGGGCGCCGAGCAACTCCGGACGATCCGCGCCGTCGGCGGAATCACCGCGCTCCTCACCGACCCGGTCGAGAATGTCGGCGATCTTCTTGCGCAATGGCTGCGGGTCGATGCCGTGTTCGGTGTTGTAGGCGATCTGCTTCTCGCGGCGACGCTCGGTCTCCTCCATCGCGTACCGCATCGAGTCGGTGATGGTGTCGGCGTACATGTGGACCTCGCCCGAGACGTTTCGCGCGGCACGGCCGATCGTCTGGATGAGCGACGTGCTCGACCGGAGGAACCCCTCCTTGTCCGCGTCGAGGATCGCCACCAGTGACACCTCGGGCAGGTCGAGGCCCTCGCGCAGGAGGTTGATGCCCACCAGCACGTCGTACTCGCCACGACGCAGGTCCCGCAGGAGTTCGACGCGCTGCAGTGTGTCGATCTCCGAATGCAGATACCGAACCCGCACGCCGAGTTCGAGCAGGTAGTCCGTGAGGTCCTCCGACATCTTCTTGGTCAGCGTGGTCACCAGCACGCGCTCGTCGCGCTCGGCCCGCGCGCGGATCTCCCCGATGAGGTCGTCGATCTGTCCCTTGGTGGGCTTGACGACGATCTTCGGATCGACGAGGCCGGTCGGCCGGATCACCTGCTCGACGAACTCACCGCCCGTGCGGCCCATCTCGTAGGGGCCCGGCGTCGCGGAGAGGTACACGGTCTGCCCCACCCGGTCGGAGAACTCCTCCCACGTCAGCGGCCGGTTGTCGAGAGCGGACGGCAGGCGGAAGCCGAAGTCGACGAGGTTGCGCTTCCGGGAGGCGTCGCCCTCGTACATCGCGCCGATCTGCGGCACGGTCACGTGCGACTCGTCGATGACCGTGAGGAAGTCCTCGGGGAAGTAGTCGATGAGGGTCGCCGGTGCACTGCCCGCGGGCCGGCCGTCGATGTGACGGGAGTAGTTCTCGATGCCCGAGCAGAAGCCCACCTGCTGCATCATCTCGATGTCGTAGGACGTCCGCATGCGCAGGCGCTGTGCCTCGAGCAGCTTTCCCTGGTTCTCCAGCTCGGCGAGCCGGACCTCCAGCTCCTCCTCGATCGACGCGATCGCCTTGGCCATCCGCTCCGGCCCCGCGACGTAGTGGGTGGCGGGGAAGATGCGGACCTCGTCCACTCGGCGGACCACGTCGCCGGTCAGCGGATGGATGTAGTACAGAGCGTCCACCTCGTCACCGAAGAACTCGATGCGGACCGCGAGCTCCTCGTACGTGGGGATGATGTCGACCGTGTCGCCCTTGGCCCGGAACGTTCCGCGGGTCATCGACACGTCGTTGCGCTCGTACTGGACGTCCACCAGCAGGCGGAGCAGCTGGTCCCGGTCGACCTCCTGCCCGACCGCCAGGGACACGGACCGGTCGAGGTACGACTGGGGGGTGCCGAGGCCGTAGATGCACGAGACGGAACTGACCACCACCACGTCCCGCCTCGACAGCAGCGAGGACGTCGCGGAGTGGCGCAGCCGTTCGACGTCGTCGTTGATCGACGAGTCCTTCTCGATGAAGGTGTCCGTCTGCGCGATGTACGCCTCCGGTTGGTAGTAGTCGTAGTACGACACGAAGTACTCGACCGCGTTGTTGGGCAGCATCTCGCGCAGCTCGTTCGCCAGCTGCGCCGCGAGCGTCTTGTTGGGCGCCATCACCAGCGTGGGACGCTGCACCTTCTCGATGAGCCACGCCGTGGTCGCGGACTTGCCGGTGCCGGTCGCGCCGAGCAGCACGACGTCGCGCTCCCCCCGGGCGAGCCGTTCGCTCAGTTCGGCGATCGCCGTCGGCTGGTCGCCCGACGGCGTGAATTCGCTGACCACCTCGAAGCGGTTGGTGCTGCGTTCGACGTCGCCGATCGGGCGGAATTCCGAGTACGAGAGGACGGTCGGGTCGGCGGGGATCCCGTCGTCGGGGATCTCGGTCGCGAATGCCATGCCACCAGCGTACGAGCACTCGCCCACCCCCGCCCACCGGCAATCTCCTGACCGATGTCTCAGGCGGCCACTACCGTATTCTTGACTCTTCCTCACCCTCTCGTCGTGTCGTCTGGAGAACACCGTGGCCTTGAGCCCCCCTCGTCGTCGTATCGCCCACAACGTCTTCCTCATGCGGACGGACCTGTCCGACATCCCGACGCGGACGGTCCCCAACCCGAACGCCCGGATGCGCACGGCCGACGACAGCTGGACCCGCAACACCCCGGACCCCGCCGAGACCGGTGAAACCGTCCTCGTCGAGCGCCGCGAGATCCCGGGGGTCTGACGTGACCAGCACGCTCCCCCGCCTCGCGGGGGCGATCACCGCCGTGTCCGTCACGCTCGCCGCCGCGGTCACCGCCGTCGGCACCGTCGGCGTCGGGACCGCCTCCGCGGGCCCGTGCAGCGAGATGTTCGGCAACTTCGGGTCGTTGCTCGAACACCGCACCGGCGCCGGCATGGCCACCGGGTCCCTCGGCTCGCTCGGGTCGTCCGGCGACTCCGGATCCCTCGGCTCCACCTCGCGCGCGCTCGGCTCGGCCGACCGTTCCGGGTCGCTCGTCCGTGAACTGGAAACCGGCTCGCTCGGCAACGGACTGTCGGGCTCCCTCGATTCGATGGTCGGCTCGGTCTACGGGATGCCGCCGTGGATCACAGGCGACGACGGCACCGTACCCGTCCTACGCGGCCCCACCCGGTTCGAGCAGCTCGTCACCGGGCCCACCAGCCCCTCCGAGTCCGTCAGTCGCTTCGGCGTGGGCGGCACCGACCTCGGCATCATGTGGGACAACGGCGACCCCGACGATCCCGAAGTGCTCATGGCCTTCGGCGACACCATGGGTGACTGCACCGTGCCCGGGACGCAGTGGCGCTCCAACGTCCTGTTCCGCTCCGCGGACACCGACCTCACCGACGGGATCACCATCGACTCCGCCGCCATGGGTACCGACGGACTCGCCAAGTCCATCGTCCCGCGCTCGGGGTTGCCCGGCGAGGTGACCATCATCCCCACCGCGGGCATCGCGGTGAACGGCGTCCAGTACCTACGGTTCATGTCGGTGGCCCACTGGGGTCAGCCGGGATCGTGGACCACCAACTACTCGGGACTGGCCTACTCCGTCGACAACGGGGAGAACTGGACCGTCGTGCCGTCTATGGCCCGGCCGATCACCGACACCGTCCCCACCGGCGCCGGATCCCCCGCCGTCGACGCCGCGTGGCGGGGCGCGCAGATGAGCTCGTTCCTGCGAACCGACGACCACCTGTACGAGTACCTCACCCCGTCCGGCCGTCAGGGCGGTGCGATCGTCTCCCGGGTCCCCCTCGCCGGGTCCCCGACCGCCGACGACCTCGACGCACCCGGCGGTCCGCCGGCCGTCGGCGTCCTCGACCCCCGCGCGTACGAGTACTGGGACGGCACGGGGTGGGTCTCCGACATCCGCGCCGCCCGACGCGTGCTGCCCGCCCCGGCCAGCGAGATCTCCACGATGTGGAACGAGCATCTCGGCAAGTACACGGCGATGTACTCCCAGGGCTTCGACTCGGTGGTCCTGCGCACCGCGGACCGCCCCGAGGGGCCGTGGAGCGCCCCGACCACGCTGGTGGACTACTCCATGCTCCCCGGCGTGTACGGGGCGTTCATGCACCCCTGGGCGCAGGGCGAGGACCTGTACTACCTCGTCACCACCTGGAACGCGTACAACGTCTTCCTCGTACGCACCCGGTTACCGGAGGTGTTCCCGGACCGCTCCCGCTCAGCGCGCGGCGTGGCCCCCGGGCCGCTGGAGACCGAAGTCGTCCGCCGCGTGCCGGTCTCCGAGCTCGTGGACGGGATCGTCCCCGGCGAATGACCTCTCCGCCTCGCGGCCTCGCGCCGGCGGCCTAGCGACCGCGGCGCGAGGCCTCGCACAACGTGCGCTCGAAGCGACGCGTCTCCTCACGGTTCGCCCGGCGCAGGATCTCGGAATACTCGGCGCGGGCACCGGGATCGGCACCGATCACTTCTGCCATCAACAGCGCGAACTCGTGCTCAGGGTCGTCCTCGGCGACCACGGACACCTCCAGTGGGCGCGCGGGGTCGCACCAGTGCAACAACGGCCGCTCGCTGGAACGGTCGCGGACGTAACCCGCGCCGGTGAGCTTGGCGAGCGCGGACTCGACCGCCGGCGCATCGCGCACCGTGACCTGCAGATCGATGACATCCGGCGCGTCGAGTCCGTCGACCGCCGTCGGCCCGACGTGGTCGATGCGCGTAGCGAGCTCGCCCACCACGTGGCGGAGCCGCGCGCACGCCCGCTCGGCCTCGCCGGCCCACTCGGGACGGAACGGGACGACGGTACGGTCCCCGACGACCGGCGTGCCGGTCCGTAGATTGTGCTCGAACGGGCTGAGCCTGAGCTCGATGAGGGCGTTGGTCAGATCGATGGTGGTCTGCCGGTCGCCGGAGTTGTCGATCAGCACGTCGGCCACGGCCCGCCTGGCCTCGTCGGTCGCCTGCCTGGCCATCCGGGCTCGGGCGTCCTCCTCCGGCATCCCGCGCTGCTCCACGAGCCGCCGGAGCCGGATCTCGGCCGGGGTGTCGACCACGATCACGAGGTGGTATCCGGGGGCCATCCCGCCCTCGACGAGCAGCGGCATGTCGTGCACCACGATCGCGTCCGCGGGGGCCGAGTTGTAGAGCTCGGCGGTCCGCTCCGCGATGAGCGGGTGAGTGATGGCGTTAAGGGCGGCCGTGCGCTCGTCGTCGACGAACGCCTTGGCGGCGAGGGCGGCGCGGTCGAGCGCACCGTCGGGTCCGAGGATGTCCTCGCCGAACTCGGCGACGAGCATCGCCAGACCGGGACTGCCGGGTTCGACGACCTCTCGCGCGATGCGGTCGGCGTCCACGACCACCGCTCCCGCGTCCGCGAGTACCGCCGTCACCGTTGACTTGCCGGCGCCGATCCCACCGGTCAGACCCACCATCAGCATGGTCTGGAGTCTAGGTGACCGTCCGGCCACCCGCCCGAGCGGGCGAATCCGGGCGGGCGAATCCGGGCGGGCGACTCCGGGGTGCGCGGCTCCGGGCGCGCGAAATAGACCGCGGCCCCGGAGGGTACCCACCGTGGTGGGCGACCCTCCGGGGCCGTGGCCGATGCTCTCGGGCGCCCGGGGCGCCGTCAGGCTGCGACGATCACTCTCCGCCGGCGAGCTTGGCACGCAGGGCGGCCAGCTGCTCGTCCGAGGCCAGCGAACCGCCGGTGGTCTCGGAGGTGCCGGCGTCGGCAGCCGGACGCGAGGACGGGGCGGACTCCGACGAGTAGTTGGTCGGCGCGGCCTCGGCGGCCTCCGCAGCGGCGACGCGACCCTTCTCGATCTGGGCCGTGTGCATCTTGTGGCGACGCTCGGCCTCCGCGTAGCGGTTCTCCCACTCCTCGCGCTGCTTCTCGAAGCCCTCGAGCCACTCGTTGGTCTCGGGATCGAAGCCCTCGGGGAAGATGTAGTTGCCGGCCTCGTCGTAGCTGTCGGCCATGCCGTACTTCGACGGGTCGAACTCCTCCGTGTAGTCCTCGTCGGCCTGCTTGAGCGACAGGGAGATACGACGACGGTCGAGGTCGATGTCGATGACCTTGACCATGGCGTCGTCGCCCACGGAGACGACCTGGTCGGGGACCTCGACGTGGCGCTCGGCCAGCTCGGAGATGTGGACCAGGCCCTCGATGCCCTCCTCGACGCGCACGAACGCACCGAACGGGACGAGCTTGGTGACCTTGCCCGGGACGATCTGGCCGATCGCGTGGGTCCGGGCGAAGTGCCGCCACGGATCCTCCTGGGTGGCCTTCAGCGACAGGGAGACGCGCTCGCGGTCCAGGTCGACGTCGAGCACCTCGACGGTGACCTCCTGGCCCACCTCGACGACCTCGGACGGGTGATCGATGTGCTTCCAGGACAGCTCGGAGACGTGGACCAGACCGTCGACGCCGCCGAGGTCGACGAACGCACCGAAGTTGACGATCGAGGACACGACGCCCTTGCGGACCTGGCCCTTCTGCAGCTGGTGCAGGAACTCGGAGCGCACGGCCGACTGGGTCTGCTCCAGCCACGCACGACGCGAGAGCACGACGTTGTTGCGGTTCTTGTCCAGCTCGATGATCTTGGCCTCGAGCTCCTGGCCGACGTAGGGCAGGAGGTCGCGGACGCGGCGCATCTCCACCAGCGAGGCGGGGAGGAAGCCACGGAGGCCGATGTCGAGGATCAGGCCGCCCTTGACGACCTCGATGACGGTGCCCTTGACGGCCTCGTCCTTCTCCTTGAGCTCCTCGATGGTGCCCCAGGCGCGCTCGTACTGGGCGCGCTTCTTGGACAGGATCAGACGGCCGTCCTTGTCCTCCTTGGTCAGGACCAGAGCCTCGACCTCGTCGCCCACCTCGACGACCTCACCGGGGTCGACATCGTGCTTGATCGAGAGTTCGCGCGAGGGGATGACGCCCTCGGTCTTGTAGCCGATGTCGAGCAGGACCTCGTCGCGATCGACCTTGACGATCGTGCCCTCGACGATGTCACCATCGTTGAAGTACTTGATCGTGGCGTCGATGGCGGCGAGGAAGTCCTCAGCGGAGCCGATGTCGTTGACGGCTACCTGCGGGGACGTGGTGTTGGTGGTCATAGGGTGGGGTGCTCCGAGGTGGATAGGAATCGTAGGTGGACGGACTGAACGCGAACGCGTACGCACGCGACCGTCAACTGTACGCTTCTGCCGTGACGTCCACAAACCCGCCCGGACATGGAGAGTCGGTCCGAGCCTCCCGCTCGTGGTGGGACTCGGAGGCCTCCGACTACCACGAGGAACACGGCGTCTTCCTCGGCGCCCACTCCCCCGACGGCGAGTTCATCTGGTGCCCCGAGGGCCTGCACGAGGGCGACTGGCATCTGCTCGGCGCCGTGGCGGGTCGCGACGTGCTGGAGATCGGGTGCGGTTCCGCGCCGTGCGCGCGGTGGATCGCCGGGCAGGGCGCACGCGCCGTGGCCGTGGACCTGTCGGCGGGCATGCTCCGGGTGGGCGCGGAGGCGGCGAGCCGCTCGTCCGGACCGGCGGCGTCCGTGCCGCTGATCCAGGCCGACGCCCGGCGACTCCCGTTCGCCGACGCGAGTTTCGACGTGGCGTTCTCGGCGTTCGGCGCGATCCCCTTCGTGGCGGACTCGGCGGGCGTGATGGCGGGGGCGGCGCGGGTGTTGCGCCCGGGCGGCCGGTTCGTGTTCTCGGTCAACCACCCGATGCGGTGGATCTTCCGGGATGACCCGGGTCCCGGCGGTCTGCAGGCCGTGTTCCCGTACTTCGACCGATCGCCGTACACCGAGTACGACGACGACGGCGAGCTGTCCTATGTCGAACACCACAGGACGGTGGGTGACCGGATCCGCGAACTGGTCGCCGCCGGGTTCGTGGTTCAGGACCTCATCGAGCCGGAGTGGCCGGAGTGGCTCGACCGGGAATGGGGGCAGTGGAGCCCGCTGCGGGGCGGGATCTTCCCCGGCACCGCGATCTTCGTGGCCTCCCTGCCGTGACACCCGCCGGCCGGGGTCATCCCGGCCGGCGCCCGGCGCGTGCGCTCAGAGGATCTTCGACAGGAAGTCCTTGGTGCGCTGGTGAGTCGGCCTGGCGAGCACGTCGGCGGGCTTGCCGGCTTCCACGACGACGCCGTTGTCCATGAACGCCACGGTGTCGGCGACCTCGCGCGCGAAACCCATCTCGTGGGTCACCACGACCATGGTCATCCCCGCATCGGCGAGCTCCCGCATCACGCCGAGCACCTCACCCACGAGTTCCGGGTCGAGCGCCGAGGTGGGCTCGTCGAAGAGCATGAGCTTGGGGTCCATCGCGAGCGCACGGGCGATCGCGACGCGCTGCTGCTGCCCACCGGACAGCTGCGCCGGGTAGGCGTCGGCCTTGGCGCCGAGTCCGACCATGTCGAGCAGTTCGCGGGCACGCTCGGTGGCCTCCGCCCGCGACTGCCCCTTCACCAGCATCGGTGCCTCGATGACGTTCTCCAGCGCGGTGCGGTGCAGGAACAGGTTGAAGTGCTGGAAGACCATCCCGATGTCGCGGCGCTGGCGGGCCGCCTCCGCGGGCGAGATCTCGTAGAGCTTGTCGCCCTTCTCGCGGTAGCCCACCAGGTCGCCGTCCACGTAGAGCCGACCGGCGTCGACCTTCTCGAGGTGGTTGATGCAGCGCAGAAAGGTGGACTTCCCCGAACCGGAGGGTCCCACCAGGCAGAGCACCTCACCCGCGGCCACCTCCAGGGAGATCCCCTTGAGCACCTTCAGGGAACCGAAGTTCTTGACCACCTGGTCGGCCTTGACCATCGGCGTCATCGCCTACCTCCGGACGGGTCGGCGGCCTCGGCCGCGGCGAGGGAGGACGGCGTGAGACCGTCCGCGTCGGCGAGCGCGCGCAATTGCTTGCCGGTGAGCTGGCGGGTCGCCCCGCGCGAGAACCTCTTCTCGAGGAAATGCTGCCCCACCATGAGAACGCTGGTGATGACGAGGTACCACGTGGCCGCGACCAGGAGGAGCGGGATCGGCTGGAAGTTGACGCCCGAGATGTCGCGCGCCTGACCGTACAACTCCCCGGAGAACGGGATCGCCACGACGAGCGAGGTGGTCTTGAGCATCGAGATGAACTCGTTGCCCGTCGGCGGGATGATCACGCGCATCGCCTGCGGCAGGATCGTGCGCCGCATGGTCTGCCCCCACGTCATGCCGAGGGCGGTGGACGCCTCCGCCTGACCTTCCGGCACCGACGAGATGCCGGCCCGCACGATCTCGGCCATGTAGGCGGCCTCGTTCATCGCCAGGCCCACCACGGCCAACCAGAAGGCCGAGTAGAGCACCATGGTGTCGTCGAACCGGATGAAGTCGATGTCGGTGAAGGGGATGCCGAACTGCACCTGTCGGTAGATGGTGAAGATCAGACCCCAGAACAGCAGCTGGACGTAGACAGGGGTTCCGCGGAAGATCCACAGGTAGACCCACGCCACGGCCTTGAGCACCGGGTTGGCGCTCA
This sequence comes from Dietzia sp. HMSC21D01, assembly GCF_001815995.1. NCBI lineage: Bacteria > Bacillati > Actinomycetota > Actinomycetes > Mycobacteriales > Dietziaceae > Dietzia > Dietzia sp. HMSC21D01. Next base: position 13,152 of record NZ_KV823861.1, read on the forward strand.
TCCTCATGACCGAGAGGATGACGCCGAGAACCACGGCCAGGGTCATCGACAGCACGGTCAGCGCGATGGTGTAGAACACGGCCATCCCGAACCTGGTGTCGAACAGGTAGCGGGCGTACGTGTCCCAGCCGTAGGCCGGGTTGGTCGCCGCGCCCCAGACGAACAGGAAGACCAGGACGAGGACGATCGTCGCCGACACCCAGCGCCACGGGTGCCGTAGCGGTACGGCCTTGATGGGTTCCGGGGCCTCCGCCGCGGGGGCCCCGGCCCCCCTCTCCGCGGTGCTCACCTGACGATCCCTCAGCCCTTCCGGATCTCGGCGTCGTCGATCATCCCGTCCTCGACGCCCCAGTTCTGGGCGATCTTCTCGAAGTCGCCGGTCTCGATCAGCTTGTCGGCGGCGGCCTCGAGGGCCGCGGTCAGCTCGGAGCCCTTGCGCACCGGCCATCCGTAGGGCGCCGCGTCGAAGACGTCGCCGGCGAGCTGCATCTTGCCCTCGGATTGCTTGACCGCGTACGCGGTGATCGGCGAATCGGCGGACATCGCGTCCACCTTGCCCAGCGCGACGGCCGTGGAGGCCTCGTCCTGCGAATCGAACTGGACCTTCTCGATCGCGGGCTTGCCGGCGTCGGTGCAGGCCTTGCTGCGGGCGGGCACGTCCTCCTGGTCGGAGACGGTGGTCTGCTGGACGGCCACGCTCAGACCGCAGGCGTCATCGGGGTCAACGTCGTTGCCGGCGGCCGACGCCCATTGGATCCCGGCCTCGAAGTAGGTCACGAAGTCGACGGTCTTGAGGCGCTCGTCGTTGACGGTGAAGGAGGAGGCGCCCATGTCCATGGTGCCGCCCTCGATGGCCGGGATGATCCGGTCGAAGTCCGACTCGCGGAATTCGGCGCGGAGTCCCATGAGCTGGGCGATTGCGGTCATGACGTCGATGTCGAAGCCGACGATCTCGCCGTTCTCGTCCTTGAACTCGTTGGGGGCGTACGGCGGGTTGGTGCCGATCACTATGACGCCCTTGTCGCGGATCTCGGCGGGCACGAGCGCGGCGATCGCCTCGTCGGCCTCCAGCGACACCTCCTCGCGGGGCTCCCCGGAATCCTGCGGGCCCTCGGTGTTGGTGGTGCAGCCGGTCAGGGCGAGGGCTGCGGTGGCGGTCATGGCCAGGGCGGCACGCAGGCCGCGCCGTGAGGTGAGGGTCATGTGGGTGGCCTTTCAGGCGTCGGGAAGCCGAATCTGCAATGAACCTAGGGCATACGGGGACCGGCTCAAAACCAATCGACCTGTTTCGGGCCCAGTGATCTCCGTCGCGTAGTGGCTCCGTCGCGCCGGTGGCCCCACCCTCCCTGGACCTGTCAGTGGGCGGCGGAGTCCCAGTTCGGACCGGTGCCGGTCGACACGTCCAGCGGTACGTCCAACTCGATCGCGGAGTACATGCGGTCGACCACCAGGTCGCGGACCTCGTCCAGTTCGCCGGGCGCCACCTCCAACACCAGCTCGTCGTGGACCTGGAGGAGCAGTCGACTTCTGAGTCCCCGTGCGGTGAGGTCGGCGTCCACCTCGAGCATCGCGGCCTTGATGATGTCGGCGGCGGTGCCCTGGATCGGCGCGTTGAGGGCGGCACGTTCCGCGTTCTCGCGCTTGAGCCGGTTATCCGAGTTGAGCTCGGGGAGATAGCGCCGGCGACCGAAGAGAGTCTCGGTGTACCCGTCCTTACGGGCCTGTTCGACGACCGCCTGGAGGTAGTCGCGGACCCCGCCGAACCGGGAGAAGTACGCCTCCATCTGCTCGCGCGCCTCGCCCTGGCTGATGCCGAGCTGGGCGGCGAGGCCGAAGGCGCTGAGCCCGTACGCGAGGCCGTAGCTCATGGCCTTGACGCGGCGCCGCAGCTCGGGGGTGACCTGGTCGATCGGGACCCCGAACGCCCGGGCCCCCACGAACGAGTGCAGGTCTTCGCCGGTGCGGAAGGCCTCGATGAGGCCGGCGTCGCCGGACAGGTGCGCCATGACGCGCATCTCGATCTGGCTGTAGTCGGCGGTGAGCAGACAGTCGTACCCCTCACCCACGACGAACGAGCCGCGGATGCGCCGGCCGTCTTCGGTGCGCACGGGGATGTTCTGCAGGTTGGGGTCGGTCGAGGACAGGCGGCCGGTGGCGGCGACGGTCTGGTTGAAGGTGGTGTGGATGCGTCGGTCGTCGCCGATGGTCTTGATCAGCCCCTCTACGGTCGTGCGCATCTTCGTCGTCTCACGGTGCAGGAGCAGCGCCTCGAGGAAGGCCCGCCCCGGGGTGTCGCCCGTCTCCTTGGCGAGCAGTTCCTCCAGCGCCTTGGCGTCGGTGGTGTACCCGGTCTTGGTCTTCTTGGTCTTGGGCATCCCGAGCGTCTCGAACAGGACCACCTGGAGTTGCTTGGGCGATCCGAGGTTGATCTGCTCGCCCCCGATCGCGGCATACGCGGCCTCGGCCGCCTGCCGGCCGCGGTCGGCGAAGTCGTCGCGCAGTCCGTCCAGCGCGGCGGCGTCGACCGCGATGCCGATGGACTCCATCCGCGCGAGCACCGGCACGAGAGGTAGCTCCATCTCCGCCATGAGGGTGGCGCCGTGCACCTGGTCCAGCTCCACGTCCAACCGCTCGGCGAGGTCGACCACCGCGCGGGCGCGGGTCGCGGCGGCGTCGGCGGCCTTCTGTGCGGCCTCGGCGTCATCGACCTCGTCGAGGAGCGACAGCTGTTTCTCCGCCGCCTCCGCCTCCGGGAGTTCGCGGCGCAGGTGGCGCTGGAACAGTTCGGCGAGTCCGTAGCTGCGCTGCCCCGGGCGGACGAGGTACGCCGCCAGAGCGACATCCATCGTGACCCCGCCGAGACGTAGGTCGCGTCCCATCAGCGCGTGGGTGGCGGCCTTGGCGTCGTGGACCGCCTTGTGGACGGCGTCGTCCCCGAGCCATCCCCGGAGGGCCTGCTCGTCGTCGGGTCCGATCGCCGCGAGGTCGAGGTGGGCGGAGGCGCCGCCTGCGGCGGCGATGGTGATGGTCTGTGCGTCACCGGCGCCGGGCCGGGAGGGACCGACGACGACGAGGCCGTGCCGCTTCCCGGCCGGCGCGTGGGCTGCGAGCCAGTCCGAGACCTCGCCGGCGTGCAGGAGCGACGCCTGTTCGAGCGCGACCTCAGCGGCGGGCTCCGGGGCCCCCTCTGGAAGGAAGGCCGACAGGAAGCGGTCGCGGGCCTGGGGCCCGAATTCCAACCGGTCGAACAGTGCGTTGACATCACCGCGCTCCGGGGTGGACCGGACGAGGTCGGCGAGCTCGACACCCAGATCCAGGTCCCGGGTGAGCTCGGTGATGCGGCGGTTGAGCTGGACCTGCGGGAGGTGTTCGCGGAAACTCTCCCCCACCTTGCCCTTGATCTCGTCCGCGTGCGCGATGAGCTCGGACAGGCTGCCGTACTGGGTGATCCACTTGGCGGCGGTCTTGTCACCGACCTTCGGAACCCCCGGCAGGTTGTCGGAGTTGTCCCCGCGCAGCGCGGCGACGTCCGGGTACTGGGCCGGCGTGACGCCGTACTTCGCCTCGACCGCCTCGGGCGTGAAGCGCGCGAGCTCCGAGACGCCCTTGACCGGATAGAGCACGGTGACGGCGTCGGAAACGAGCTGCAGCGCGTCGCGGTCACCGGTACAGATGAGGATCCGGGCATCGCCCGAGTGCGTGGCGCCCGTCGCGAGGGTGGCGATGATGTCGTCGGCCTCGTGCCCCTCGAGTGAGAGCGTCCGCACCCCGAGTGCGGCGAGCGCCTCCTGGATGAGCTCGATCTGCCCCTTGAACTCCTCCGGGGCGGCCGAACGGGTCGACTTGTACTCGGGGTACTCGGCCGTGCGGTGCAGCGTGGCCCGTGAGACGTCGAACGCCACGGCGAGGTGGGTGGGCTCCTCCTCGGTGACGAGGTTTGCCACCATCGACAGGAAGCCGTAGACGGCGTTGGTGTGCTGACCGGACGCGGTGGAGAAGTTCTCCGCTGGCAGCGCGTAGAACGCACGGAACGCCAGCGAGTGCCCGTCCAGCAGCAGCAGCCTCGCCGGCCCCTCCCCTTGGACGGCGGAGGAGGGTGCGGCGGTGGTGACGTCTGTGGTCTGGCTCGTGGTGCTCACACGGCCACTCTAGGGCGGGCGTCGGACAGACGCTCACCGGTCGTCGGTTAGACTCACCGAGCAGCGGCTCGCCGCGCTCGCCCCCGTAGCCCAATTGGCAGAGGCAACGGATTCAAAACCCGTCCAGTGTCGGTTCGAGTCCGACCGGGGGCACCACCACGCCGACCCTTCCGCACCATGGCGGGGAAACTGTGCCGTTCAGCGCCCACGCCAGGAAGTCAGCCCTCGACGTCGGCCTTGAGGTTGGTCAGCAGCTGGTGCTGGATGCGCTTGAGTCCGGCCGGCGCGAAGGTCCGCTCGAAGAACCCGCCCACTCCCCCCGCTCCGTTCCAGGACGTGGTCATCTCGACGAGCGAGCCGCCCGTGGCCTCGCGGACGGTGTACGTGGTTGCCATGGACGAGTTCTCGTCCTTCTCCACGAGCGACCAGTGCGCGCCCGCGTCGTCCACCGTCACGGTCGCCTTGACGTCGCGATTGCGCTTCTTCGTCGCCTGCAGGTTCCAGGCCGCGACGGTGCCGTGGCCCTGCCCGCCCTCGATCAGCCGGTAGGCGCTGAACTGCTCGGGCTGAATCCGCGGCCGGACCCGGGCGTAGTCGGCGATCGCCGTGGTCACGGCGTCGACCGGTGCCTCGATGACGATGGTGTTGGTGGCGGTGACCCTGGCCATGTCGGTGACTCCTCCTCGTGGGTCCGACCCTCTCGCACCCGACGCGGTCGCGAGGGTGGCGCCCGGTGGGCGCGTCAGACCACTCCCATCCTGCCCGACGACGGCGGTCCGTATCGGCCCGCCGAGCGGTGGGTCTGACAGCCGGTCGGCCCGCCGGGACGGGACCGGCCCGCGGCGACACCACCCGGCGTCACACCGGGCGGGCCACCGCGGGCCGGCTGGTTCTGCGCGGGGTATCAGTGCCCGCGCCTGATCCACTCCTCGAGGTGCGGGGACTCGTCCCCGACCTTCGTGCCGTCACCGTGACCGGTGTGCACGAGGGTCTCCGCCGGGAGCGTGAGGATCCGCTCGCGGATGGAGGTGATGATCGTCGGGAAGTCCGAGTACGAGCGCCCGGTGGCGCCCGGCCCGCCCGAGAACAGCGTGTCGCCCGAGAACAGGACACCCGCCTCGGGGACGTGGAACACGCACGAGCCCGGCGAGTGCCCGGGGGTGTTCATCACGTCGACGCGGGTACCCGCGATCTCGAACTGCTGACCGTCCTGCAGTTCACCGTGGGACACGTCCGGATGCGTCTCGTCCCACAGCATCTGGTCGCCGGGGTGGACGAAAATCGGGGCGTCGAGCTTCTCGGACAGCTCCGGTGCCACCGTGATGTGGTCGTTGTGGGCGTGCGAGCACAGGATGCCCTTGACCTTCCGCCCCCCGACCGCGTCGATGATCGGCTGGGCCGTGTGGGCCGCGTCGATCACGAACACCTCGGAGTCGTCCCCGAGGATCCAGATGTTGTTGTCCACCTCCCATTCGCCGCCGTCGAGCGCGAAGATCCCGCTCGTGATGACCTTCTCGATACGCAGTCCACCGGCGTAGCCGGCGCTGGTGTAGGTCTCACTCACAACGTCACCACCGATCGCAGTACGGAACCGGACTTCATGGCGTCGAACGCCGCCTCGACGGCGTCGATGCCGATCCGCTCGGAGACGAACTTCTCCAGCGGGAGTCGACCCTGCAGGTGCAGGTCGACGAGCATCGGGAAATCCCTCTCGGGCAGGCAGTCGCCGTACCAGGAGGATTTGAGGGACCCGCCGCGGCCGAAGAAGTCCAGCAGCGGGAGCTCGAGGCGCATCTCCGGCGTGGGGACGCCCACGAGGACGACCGTGCCGGCGAGGTCGCGGGCGTAGAACGCCTGCTCGTACGTCTCGGGCCGGCCGACCGCGTCGATCACGACATCTGCGCCGAAACCGCCGGTGGACTCCCGGATCGCGGCGACGGGGTCCGTGGAGGTCGAGTTGACCGTGTGGGTCGCCCCGAAGTCCTTGGCCCACTCGAGCTTGGTGTCGTCGATGTCCACCGCGATGATCTCGGAGGCGCCCGCGAGTCGCGCGCCGGCGATCGCGGCGACGCCCACACCGCCGCACCCGATCACGGCCACGGACTGGCCGCGGGTCACCTTGCCGGTGTTGATCGCGGCACCGATGCCGGCCATCACGCCACAGCCGAGCAGACCGGCGACCGCCGGATCGGCGGACGGATCGACCTGCGTGCACTGGCCCTCGTGGACCAGCGTCTTGTCGATGAACGCCCCGATACCGAGAGCGGGCGTGAGCGCGGTGCCGTCGGTGAGGGTCATCGGCTTCGACGCGTTGTGGGTGTTGAAGCAGTACTCGAGCTGCCCGCGCTTGCAGGCACGGCACTCGCCACACACCGCCCGCCAGTTGAGGACGACGTAGTCACCCTCGGCCACGTGCGTGACGCGGTCCCCGACGGTCTCGACGACTCCTGCGGCCTCGTGGCCGAGGAGGAAGGGGTACTCGTCGTTGATGCCGCCGTCCCGGTACGCCAGATCGGTATGGCAGACGCCGCACGCCTGCACCCGAACGATGACATCGTTGGGCCCCGGATCGGGCACCACGACATCGACCAGTTCGACCTCGGCACCCTTGCTGCGGGCGATGACGCCCTTCACGGTCTGCGACATGGATCGCCTCTCGATTAGATGTGGATACTCCCCACCCACTCTGTCAGAAGCGCACGGAGCCCGACCGCACAAAGCGATGCGCCCCGCCTCCTTCAGGGGAGGCGGGGCGCAGTGCGTGCGTGAGCCGGGATGGCCCGGTCAGACGGCGAGGCCCTCGCGATCAGACCGCGATGCCGTTGGCGCGCAGCCACGGCACGGGATCGATCCACTGGCCGGCCGGGTTCCGCACACCGAAGTGGAGGTGCGGCCCGGTGGAGTAGCCACGGTTGCCGACCGTCCCGATGACCTGGCCGGCGTTGACCCGCTGCCCCACGGAGACGTAGTTCTGATCGTTGTGGCCGTACTCGAGGAGGTGCCCGTCGTCGGTCTGGATGCGGATCCACAGGCCGTACCCGGACGCCGGCCCGGCCGCGACGACGGTGCCCGACTTGGCGGCGAACATCGGGGTGCCGATCGGGGCGCCGAAGTCCGTGCCGTTGTGGAACGTGCCCCAGCGCGGGCCGAAGCCGGAGGTGATCGGGCCGTAGGTCGGGGCGTGCGCACCACCGGCGGCCGGGAGGCCGAGCGAACCGAACATCGCCGGGTCGATCGCGTACTCGCGCAGCTGCTCGGGGGTGAGTCCGATGCCCTGGACGACACCCTGCGCCATCTCGGTGAGCTGGTCCACGCCGATCTCGGCGGACTGCGCGGACGCGGCGGGGGCGGCGGCGAGGGCCGCGCCGCCGGTGAGGGCCGCGCC
>NZ_KV823862.1:0-12307 GCF_001815995.1 Dietzia sp. HMSC21D01
CTCCCGGCCCAGCCCCCTCCCGGCCGCCCCCTCCCGAATCCGCTACCCCGCGTCGGGATCCGCTACTCCCACAGGGCTAGCGAATCCCCACGCGGAGTAGCGGATTTCGTGGTTGCGGATCGGACAGCTGCAGGTCCGAGGAGCGGCCCCACTCAGCCGGATCGGGGCACTACCGTGTGCAGCGATCATCGGTTAGCGAGGAGGGCCCGCACGTGCCTGACCACATCCCGCCCGGCGCGCCTGCGGCAGGTTCGACTGACATTGTTCCCGACCTGCTCGTGACCTTCGCGAATACCGTCGAGTTCAAATCCCGGGCCATCGGCGCGTTGTCGGATCTCGACGGAGTGGCCACCGTCGATGCGTTGGTGCCCGGCGCCCAGCTGATCAACGGGTGCATCGGATTCCGTCAGACCGTGGAGCCGCTCATCCACCAGATCTCGGACGAGCTGAGCCAGCTCTATCTGGACATCCACGGCGCACTCGCCGCCTCGTGGGTGAGGGGAGCCTTCGACCGTGCGAACTGACCTCGCCGCGAGGCCGTTCCCGTACACCTGCCACGCGGTATGCAGGCCGGTGAAGCCCGTCCGTGCGTTCTTGCTGTTCTGGGTTGTTCTCGCGTTTGTGCTCCTCTACTTCGGCCCGGTGGCCACCCAACCTGCAGACGAGCGGACGGCCTACCCCGTGGCGCTCGGTGCCTTCTGGTTGTTCGGGATGGCGGTGATCCCGATCCGCGTGGGGTTCCGTGATGTGCTCCCGAACCGGGTCGTGAACTTCCGGGGTGCGACCTGGGTGCTGCCCAGAGTCGGTTCGGCGGAGCTCGTGCTCCTGATCTGCGCAGGCGCGTCGATGGCGGCGAGCGGCGTCTTCTACGGTGAGCTCATCGGGTGGCCGTCGACGGAGCTGGACGGAATCAACGACCCGACCGTGACGGGCCCGTTGCTGATCGTCGCGGGGGCGTCTTTCATCCTCCTCTGCCTGTGGCAGATGCTCCGCGGGATCAGGATGACGCCCGAGTCGATCACCTACTGGCGGGGGATCGGTCGGATCACGCTGGCGTGGGACGAACTCGGAGACGCGGAGTCAACCAACGACGTCCGCGATCACGAGGGGTACCGCAAATACCTGCGCCGGTATCAGCCCGGGGCGAAGATCGTGGTCCCGCCCGAGCGCGTGTCAGGCGTGAAGGTGCGAGTGCGATGGGAGGACTTCGACACCCCGCTGCTGTTGCTGGAGACCGACTACTTCACGGTCGAGCCCAGCGCGCTGCTCACCGCGATCCTCGCCCTCCGCGACCGACCTGAGCTGCGGCCACTGCTCGGCCCCCGCGCGTCAAAGCTCCTGTTCGTGGGTCCGCCCTGCCGCGTGCGCCGCCACATGTACCGGACGCAGCAGCGATCCGGCCCCACCCCGCCACCGAACCGGCTCCCGGGTCGGCCGGCTTCGTCCCCAACGTGGTCGCCACGGCGAGCGTCATCGCGCCTGCCGTGCCCGCCGCCGCGCTACTCGACGCGGTGGTGGCGTGCATGGAGGGCGCCGAGGACTGGCGCGTGCGCGCCAGGTCGGTGACCGGCGCCGGAGGCCGGGACCCGAGCGGTGTGGGTGACCGGGTGAGACGCGCCGATGGCCGGGCGGGCGACGGGGACGACGACGAGGACCTCACCCTCGACCTGCTCGGCGAGTACCGGCTGGGCGGGACCGGTCTCGCACTGTCGACGCTGGCGCGGGCCCGCACGGCAGGGGGCGTGACAGTACTGCATCAGACGCACGTCACCACGCTCGCCGACCAGATCCACCACCATCGCTCCGGACTGGACGCAGCGGCTTTCGCCTGATCAGCGTGGGGGCCGACGCCGACCGGCTGTCGCTCGGCCCGGCAGGCGCTGCGGCGTGAGCGCGGGAGGTCGCCGCTGACAGCGGGGCGCGCCAGCCCGTCTATCCCGCGAGGGCCGTCGAGCGCGCTACCCAGTAGGCGGCGCCGAGCACCGCGCCGAGAATCATAGCGGGGCCGAACGCGATACCGCTCTTGGCGGTGACCCGCCGGGACGCGAGAAGCACGAGAGCGACGACGGCGTTGAGGGCGAACGCCGCGAGGGTGCCGGCGAGTACGGCGGGCCAGCCGAGCCAGCCGAGGAGCGCCCCGAGCGCGCCCGACAGCTTGACGTCACCCAACCCGAGCCCGGCCGGGTTGATCAGGGCCAGCACGAAGTAGAACGCGAGTAGCGCGACGGCCGCGGCTGCGGCCCGGCCCAGCGCTCCCCAGTCGCCGGTGAGCCAGGCGGACACCGCGAGCCCGGCGAACAGGACGGGGTACAGCGGCCCCACGATCGCGTCGGGGAGCCGGAACACCGCCAGATCGATCGCGATGAGCAGGCCGCACGCCACCGCGAGTGCGGCGAACGCCACCAGCTCGGCCCAGTTCGTCGCGAGCGCCGTCGCGCCGACGCCTCCCGCCGCGGAGAGGAGAATGTGCAGTCCGCTGCGCAGCCAACGCGAGTCGGACTCGATGAGGCGGCGCATCCACCGGGTGAGCGCGGCGGCGGCCCCACCGCAGAGGAGGGCGCAGATCAGGGCGGTGACAGGGGTGGTCACGTCAGGAGAACGCCTCCATCATGTTGATGACGGTCGGACCGAGCAGCACGATGAACAGTACGGGCAGGATGCACACCAGCAGGGGGAAGATCACCTTGACCGGCACCTGCTGGGCCTTCTCCTCCGCCCGCTGCCGACGCTTGAGCCGCATCTCGGACGCCTGGGTGCGGAGCACGTCGGCCACGGAGATGCCGTAGGCGTCGGCCTGGATGATCGCGCGGATGAACCGGCGCAGGTCGGGCACGTCGGTGCGCAGGGCGAGCTGCTCGTAGGCGGTGCGCCGCAACTGCCCCACCTGGATCTCCTGCAGCGTGCGGATGAGCTCCTGCGCGAGCGGACCGGTGCCGTTGCGACCGGCGCGGGCCATCGCGGCGTCGAACCCGAGGCCGGCCTCCACGGCGATCGTCATCTGATCGAGGGTGTCGGCCAACTCGAGCGCGATCTCGTCATTGCGCTCCTGACCACGACTCTGTAGGAGGAGTTCGGGCAGGAAGTAGCAGACGACCGCGGTCCCCAGCGTGAGGAGGAGCAACAGGGGCTCCGGGTTGGTGCGCAGCAGCGCCAGGCCCAGTAGCACCACGATGAGCGGCACCACGATCTTGGCCACGACCAGCCGCTGGATGGACCAGCCGCGGGGCCGCCCAGCGCGGATGGACAGCTTCTCGAGCCGGCGGATAGTGCCGACCGGAGTCAGGCGGCGGGCGACCTCGTACAGGCGGCTACGGGAATCGTCGTCGTCGACCCCGGTCAGGTCGACCTGGGAGGCGAACCCGTCGTCCATGCCGCGGCGGAGGTTGGCGACGGTGCGCGCGCGGACGGTGTCGCGACCCGCGAAGACGGCGAAGGCCAGAAGAAACATGGACGCGGTCAGGACGAACACGGCCAGTGCGGCGGACAACGACATCGCAGGGGCCTCCTTTCGCGGAGACGGGCAAGAGGGGGAGGGGAGGGGCGGGGGCTGCGGTAGGGCCGCTGCCCGGTTCGGGGCGGGGCGGTGCCCCCCGGTTCGGGGCGGCGCCCGGGGTCAGAACCGGATGCGCACGACCTTGCTCAGCCAGATCCCGCCGATGGTGAGCATGACCGCGCCGGCGGCGATCATCCCCCAACCGAGCGGGCTCTGGGTGAGCACACCGATGTAGGACGGGTTGGAGATGAAGAGGAAGCCGCCGATGCCGAACGGCAGCGCCATGAGGACATACGCGGAGAGCTTGCCCTCCGCGGCCAGCGCCTTGACCTGTCGGCGGATCTGGTTGCGTTCGCGGATGGTGTGGCCGACGCCGTCGAGGACCTCGGCGAGGTTGCCGCCGACCTCGCGGTTGATCGCGATGGCCTGGGTGACCCACACGAAGTCCTGGCTGCCCATCCGGTTGGCGGTCTCCTCCAGAGCGGGGGCGAGCTCGCGGCCGACGCGGGTCTCGTTGATGATCCGCGCGAACTCCTCAGAGGTGGGCTGCTCGGCCTCGCGGGCCACGGAGGCCAGCGCCTGCAGGAGGCTGTGGCCGGCGCGCAGGCTCGAAGCCATGAGCTGCAGCGAGTCGTCGAGCTGGTCGGCGAACGCCGCGCGTCGGCGGGCGGCGAGGACCTGGAGCAGTACGTACCCGCCCGCAGGGGCGAGGAGGGCGAGGAACACGCCCATCACCGGGCCGGAGAGGATGAGTCCCAGCGCGAAGGCGACGATCGTGGCGACGACGACGAGGAAGACGTAGTCCTGGAGACCCATGCGAACACCGGCGCGTTCGAGCTGGCCGGCCCCTGTGGTCCCGCGGCGGCGCAGGAGGGCGTCGATCGCCTCTGTGAGCGCGGTGGCCGTGCGGTTCAGCAGGCCAGGGCCGGCGGCCTGTTCGGGCCGCCGGCGCTCGCGGGGAATGTGGTTGCGGGTGGGGGCGAGCGCCAGGAACGTGAGCACGGCGATCGCCACCGTGACGGCCGCGAGCCCGAACGCGGCAGGGGAGAACAGCGACGCGATCATCGGATGGCTCCCGCTCCGTCGGTGGTGGCCCCGAACACCCGGGGAGACAAGGTGATGCCCAGTTCGGCGAACCGGTCAGTGAACCGCGGGCGGACCCCGGTGGCGACGGGCTTACCGAGGAACTTCCCGTCGGGTCCCACGCCGGCGGAGTAGTCGAAGAGGAACGCGTCCTGCAGGGTGACCGTCTGGCCCTCCATGCCCTGGACCTCGGTGACCGCGGTGATGCGGCGGGTGCCGTCGCGCAGGCGGGTGAGCTGGATGATGACGTCGACGGCGGAGGCGATCTGCTCGCGGATCGCGCGGAGCGGGAGGTCCATGCCCGCCATGAGCACGAGCGTCTCGAGGCGGGCGATGGCGTCACGTGGAGAATTGGAGTGGACGGTGGAGAGCGAGCCGTCGTGGCCGGTGTTCATCGCCTGGAGCATGTCGAGGGTCTCCCCGCCGCGGACCTCGCCCACCACGATGCGGTCGGGCCGCATACGCAGCGAGTTACGGACGAGCTCGCGGATGGTGATCTCCCCGCGGCCCTCGATGTTCGCGGGCCGGGACTCGAGCCGGACCACGTGATCCTGCTGTAGCTGCAGCTCGACGGCGTCCTCGATGGTGACGATCCGCTCGCCCTCGGGGATGAACGAGGACAGCACGTTGAGCAGGGTCGTCTTTCCGGAGCCGGTGCCGCCGGAGACGATGATGTTGAGTCGCGCCTGCACACACGCCTGCAGGACCTCGGCCATCTCCGGGGTGAGCGTTCCGAAGCGGATGAGGTCGTGGACCTGAAAGGGGTCCTTCGAGAACTTACGGATGGTCAGCGACGACCCGTTGACCGCGAGCGGCGGGATCACCGCGTTGACGCGGGAGCCGTCCGCGAGCCGGGCATCGACCAGCGGGGACGACTCGTCGACGCGGCGGCCGATGCGGGAGACGATCCGCTCGATGACCTGCCGCAGGTGGTCCTCGGAGGTGAACCGCGAGGGGTGACGGGTGAGCTGGCCGGCGCGCTCGACGAAGATCATGTCCGGCCCGTTGACCATGATCTCGGTGATGTCCGGGTCTTCGAGCAGCTTCTCGAGCGGACCGTGGCCGAGCACGTCGGCCTGGACGTCGGAGATGAGGCGCTGAGGCTGGTCGCCGGTCAGGGGGACGGTCTCGTCCTCCACGACCTTGTTGAGCTCGGCCCGCACCATGGTGTGGAGCTGGTCCTCGGTGAGCGAGGGGTTGTTCAGGCGCGCACCGATGCGCTCGAACAACGCGGTGGCCGCGCGCTCTTTGAGAGCGATCAGCGGATCGACCGTGGGATCGTCGGTCGGAGGCCCGCCCGCCGTCGCGGGAGTCTGCGGGCTGCCCGCTGTGGATGGCTTCGTCGTCGTCACCGTCGGGCTGACCACGGACGACGCCGAGCCCGGCGCGGCGGGGGATGGCGCGGCGGTGTCGGCCGGAGGCGCCGCGGTGATGGTGCTGCCGGGGGTGGCGCGCGCGGCGCGGAGGCGATCGGACAGGCTCATGCCTTCACCCGCTTCCTACGGAGTCGGTGCCGCCCGCCGACGGTGATGGGCGCGGCGGTCGGGGCCGGGCGCATGGGCGCCGGCGTGAATCGGTCGACGAGTCTGCGCAGCTGCTTGGTCATGGGGTCGCGGGTGTCGCTCTGCAGGAGGGGCAGGCCCTGGTTGATGGAGACGGGGACGGCCTTGCTGCGGGGCAGGACCAGGTCGAGATTCGCACCGATGGTCGCTTCCGCGTCGGCCTTGGTCAGGCCGCTGCGGAGGTCGGCGAAGTTGACCAGGATGTGGCGCTTGTCGACGTCGATGGCCAGGTCGCGCAGGACGGTCATCTCCTTGCGCAGGCCGCGCACGCCCGGCACGTCGCCTCGGGATGCACGACGTCGCACGCGCCGGCGCGTAGCGCGGACAGCGCGAGCGTGTCGGGCTGGTCGGTGACCAGGACGACGGCCATGCCGGGGCATTCGGCCGCCAGCCTGGACGAGAGCGCGAGAGCGTCGTCGGGCCCCGCGGCGGTGTCGATCACCACGACCTGCGGGATGGGCGCGCCTGCGCCCAGCCGCTGGAAAAGTTGCGGCGGGCCTGCGGGTAGTGCGGTGCCGGCGATGGCCGAGATGGGTGCGCCGACCGCGGTGGCGACCTTTCCGCGCAGGTCGGCGGAGTCGGAGGCGATCAGGATGCGGCTCATGAGGAGAAGTCCCTGAACTCGATCGTGGGGGGGCCGTCGTTCGGGACGGAGTCGTCTTCGAGGGAGAGCCAGATTCTCGAATGTTCGGCGGCGTGGACGACGGTGAGGGACTGCTGGGTGGTGAGAGCCATGGTGATCAATGCGCCGCCGTCGGGTTCAGGTGCCGCGTCGGGGTTTTCCACCCCTTCGTCGGGCTGGGTCGCACCGAGCCCGCCCTGTACGCGAGTCACGAGGATCTTCCGGAGAATGAGACGGGTGGACCCGTCGCCGTATGTGACGAAGACGCCGACCGTGTCCCCAGGGGTGACTGTTCCGCCGACCACCCGGGAGGCGTCGAGTGGGATAGTCACTTGGTGGTATCCGTCGGGGACCGGGATGCCGCCGAAGCGCTCGAGCGACTGCCGGGTGACGAACCGGGCGTTCAAGACCTGCTCGCCCGGCTGTAGGTCGGTCGAGGCTACCCGTCCCGCAACCTCCGCGATCGAGCGGACGGGGTTCGGGCCGACGGCGGCTCGGGGCACCCGCTGAGTGGTGACCGACGCAGCGATCTCCTCTGCCGGGGTTCCCTGGGGGATTGGGGCCGACACCACTAGAACCTCGATGGGGTCCATGTCGGCCATCGCGCGGCTGTCGGCGTTGTTCACGTAGCTGACGAGCAACACGGCGCCGAGGATCGCGAGCACGCCCGCCGCGATGGCCGAGACGAGACGTCGGGTCATGGCTTACTCACTAATCGGGTAGTAGGTAGACGGCGGATGTGCCGAGGTTTGGGGCGTCCGGGCCGTAGGTGAAGTCGGGGTCCGTGTTCACCATCGAGGTGAAGTAGCCGCGGATGCAGCGTTGGTTCTTGTCACACGGCGGGTTCCAGCTCTGGCCGGAGAAGTGGTACCCGGTGACGTGGAAAGCCGCGTACCCGTAGACCTCGTACCAGGCGCCCCTGCCGTTGCCGTCGGAGCTGGCGGAGTCAGCCTCGTCGAAGAGCGGGATAAGGATGGTCTTCCCGCGGATCGTCGAGAGGTCGCATTGCTTCGGGGTGTTTCCGGGTTCGCTGTACGCCTTCGTGTTGATGTTGGTGGTGGTGGAGCAGCTCTTTTTCGCGTCGGTCTCCAGCCAGCCGAAACCGCCGGGAACGATCGTCGGTGAGTTCCCACCCTCGCCCGAGCACGTGCCGGCGGGCGTGGTGACGATCGTTTGTTCCACTCCTGTCGGGATCCCGCCGACCGAGGACTGGTTGAAGTCGCAGAGTGAGATGATGAGGGGGAGCGCTGCTGTTCCACCGGTCGGGCCGCCCCACCCGGCGCTGGATGTAGTGGTGAGCGCGGTGCTGTCGATATCTAGCACCGGAGCGAACCAGTGCTGTCGAACTGCCGAGTTGTGAACGGTCACTCTGCCTGTGGAGGCGGAGGGGACCGCGGGTACAGTGGCGACAGCCTCGCCCGAGTTGCTGTTCAACGTGGCGAAGTCCTGCGCGGTGGTCCGTGGAGAGCCACATGCCTTTCGTGCGCAGTCTCGGGCGATGGCCAGGGCTGCCGCGTCGGCCCCGATCTGAAGCTGTTGCCTCTCGGCGTGTGTCGCAGCGATATCGAGGGAGATCGCCGCGAAACCCATGAGGGGCACCATGAGGATCGCGACGATGTCGGCGACCGCGCCCCGGTCATCCTTCAGCCGAAGCATCGCATGGTCCCCCTGCCGGTGAGGGTGAAGTCATCGAGGGGGAGAAAGCCGGAGACCAGCGTGAACGGATAGGAGATGGTGACCGACACCTGGCCGGGGGCGGTGGTGTCTGATGCACATCGAGTAGGGGTGACGTCGATCATCGAGTCGGTGAGGGGGAGACCTGGCGCGGAGTCTTTGGCCGTTGTACGTGCAGCTGTGGCACTGTCCTGCAATGCCATCACCCGGACGCCATCGCGCGCGGCATTCGAGAGGGTGGTTTGCACGTGGTATGCCCGGCCGAATTCGAGAATGCCGATTACCAGGAGAAGAAGAATCGGCAGGACAAGCGCGAATTCGACCGCTGTAGCTCCGCGCTCACGTGAGGGCGTGAACATGGCGGCGCCTGTCGAGCGAGGGACGAGACGGTTGGGAAGTGAAGGGACTGTCCGGACTCCGGCGCAGCACCAGTGACGAGTGCTGCGCCGGAGTCAGATCGGGTTTAGCCGCCCGCGGGGGGCGCCCGCGCCGGCACCGGCCGGGTTAGCGACATCATCAGCGACGCCCTGGAACAGGCCTTGGAGGTTATTGCCTAGCGCAAGAATCGCGACAATGATGATCACGGCAATGAGTCCGACCATCAAGCCGTACTCCACAGCGGTCGCGCCGCGGTCCTTGCGATTGTCCAGGCGATCGGAGAAGAAGGCCTGGAGGGTGGCGAGAGCGTAGAACGCCTGGTTCATGATGAACCCTTTCTAGAGGGGGATTGAGCCCGTGGGCCCGAGGGGGAGGGACGCCCCGCGGAGGGCCAGAGGGAATCTGTGCGGGGACTGAGAAGGGCATGCATCCCCCTCTCAGGTTCTGCAAGTTTTTCGACAAGTTTGCGTAACGAACATCACGCAGGGTCGCAGCTGGCGGATGGGCGCTTCGCGCTGATCGTCAAAGTTGTTGCAGGCCAGCGGCTCTAACTCGACGAGACGAGCTGGCTGCGAGAGCGGCAGAGCGAATGTCCGATTCGTCCGCTGGCAGATCAACAAAACGCCAGGTCGGCTAGGCGAGAACGCGCTTACTTTGTGCTAACGCGCCCCGGTTGCGCGGCCGGGCCGAGAATCGCTGTCGCGCAAGGCGGTTGCAGCGACGGTGCCTCTCGGTACCGTGACGCACACACGACGCCGTCCGAGGAGGTTCCATGACCGAACGCACCGTGTCCATTGCCCGACTTTCGCGCAAGAAAATGCCACTCGCCGCCCTCGGTGCATCCGTGCTCCTGCTCGCGTCATGCGGCACCGGGGAGGATTCGCCGGCGGCTCAGCGCGATGTCGAGCCCCGGGAGACCGCGACGACAACCGTGACCGAAGGCGTCGCGGATCGAGGCACCGACGGTGGCGAGGTCTTCGCTGTTGCCGAGCTGATCAACCCCGAGGGCGAGGCCCGCGGTACGGCGGAGTTCGCCGAGGCCGGCGGCGGGACGCTCGTCACCGTCGACGCCACCGACCTGACGCCCGGGTTCCACGGCCTCCACATCCATGGCATCGGGCTCTGCGAGCCCGACAGTGAGAACCCCAACGAGCCGGGCGAGCAAGGAGCGTTCCTGTCCGCGGGCGGTCACCTCGCCGGCCCCGACGGCGAAGCGGGCCATCCCGAACACGCCGGCGACCTCCCACCGCTCTTCGTGACCGAGGACGGGACGGCCCGCATCATGACGCTGACCGACCGACTCGACAGAGACCTGCTCCTGGACGACGACGGCTCGGCCGTGATGATCCACGAGAACTCCGACAATCTCGCCAACATCCCCGAGCGCTACGCGCCCGACGGGCCCGACGAGGAGACCCGCAACGCCGGCGACGGTGGCAGCCGCGTGGCCTGCGGCGTGGTGAGCGAGCAGAACTGATCGGCCGGAGCTCAGCTGCCCGTGCGCCGGCGACCGTCCCGCGGTCACCGGCGCACGGTCCCCGGCGAGCGACTACTTCTGCCGCGGCACCCGGCCCATGAGGTAGAACTCCGGGTTCGGACGCATGTCCGTGGCGTTGGCGAGGCGATTGCTCAGCCCGAACAGCCCGGTGATCGCGGCGATGTCCCACGCGTCCTCGTCGTCCAGGCCGTGCTCGTGCAGGGCGGCGAAGTCGGCGTCGCACAGCTCGTCCGAGCGCAGGTTGACCTTGGTGGCGAAATCGCAGATCGCCCGCTCCCGAGGGGTCAGATCAGCCTTGCGGTAGTTCACCGCCAGCTGGTCGGCGATCTGCGGAGCCTTCTTGACGATCCGGAGGATCGCCCCGTGGGCTACCACGCAGAACAGGCAGTTGTTCTGCCCGGAGATGGTCACCACGATCATCTCCTTGTCCGCCTTGGACAGGTTGCCCTCGCGCTCCATGAGAGCGTCGTGATAGGCGAAGAACGCCCGCGACTCGGCGGGCCGCCGCCCGAACATCAGGAACACCTCGGGGACGAACCCCGCCTTCTCCTGCTCGGCGAGAATGCGCTCGCGAAGGTCCCCGGGCAGATCAGCGAGTTCGGCGAGGGGATAGCGGTCTGACATGAGGGCCTCCGGGCGTCGAGGGGTGAGGGGTGACCTCAGCGTAGGACGGCCACGCCCTCGTCGCGGGCGATGCCGCAGTCCTGCCCCCGCGGGCCCCCGCCACGTCAGTTGTCGAGGAGCCTGCCCCAGACGTGGACGTGCTCGATCTCCACCCACGCGTTCACGCGCGGCCGGTCGCGGGTGGGGTAGGACTCGCCGGTGTAGTGGCGGGCGAGGGCGTCGATGCCGGACAGGTCCGGGTCGTCGGCGATCTCGGTGACCCGCCCCTGGATGCTCGCATGGGTGTACCAATCCTCGGAGGCGATGACGGACAGCGCCACCCGCGGATCGCGGCGGATGTGCTGCAACCGCACCCGGCCGGCGTCCAGGTTGAGGTGGATCCGGTCGCCGTCGACCAGCCGGTACCACGTGGGCACAGTCACCGGCGAGCCGTCCTTGCGCAGAGTCGCCATCACGCACGGGTTGGGCTCGAGGAGCAGGTCGCGGACATCGTCATCCAGGGGCGTGGCGCTCAAACCAGAGAAGTGTGCTGCGTTTCCTCCCGGCTCTCCACCGGTCCGGGCCGCCCGGCCGCCTAAGAGCGTTGCCGCGACCGCCGCTGGGATCCGGGGATTGTTCAGTCCGGGAGGCTCTCTGACACGCGGGGCGTGCCAAGTAGCGTGGCCGACATGACGACCCGCACGGAGCGCCTCGACGGCCTGCCGTTCACCCGCAAGCACCGCAGACTGCTGTTCGGTTCGGGCATCGGCTGGGCGCTCGACGCGATGGACGTGGGGTTGATCTCCTTCGTCATGGCCGCACTCGCCGTCCACTGGTCGCTCACGCCCACCGAGCTGTCGTGGATCGGGTCCATCGGCTTCGTCGGCATGGCCCTGGGCGCCGCGTTCGGCGGACTGCTCGCGGACAGGATCGGCCGCCGGCAGGTCTTCGCAGGGACGCTCCTGGTCTACGGGCTGGCGACCGGAGCGGCGGCCCTGTCGACCGGCGTGGCGATGCTCATCGTCCTGCGCTTCATCGTGGGGCTGGGCCTGGGCGCCGAGCTGCCCGTGGCCTCGACGCTGGTCAGTGAGTTCGCGCCGCGCCGGATCCGTGGACGCGTGGTGGTGATCCTCGAGGGGTTCTGGGCGGTCGGCTGGATCATGGCGGCGCTCATCGGCTACTTCGTGGTGCCCGTCGGCGACGACGGATGGCGCTGGGCGCTCGCCGTGGGCCTGGTCCCGGCCGCGTACGCACTGGTCGTGCGCTTCGGCCTGCCCGAGTCGGTGCGCTACCTCGAGTCGCGGGGCCGCGGCGACGAGGCCGAGCGGATCGTCCGCGAGTACGAGGCCTCCGCGGGTGTCACGCCCCCGCCCGTCGCCGCGGCTGGCGTCCCC
>NZ_KV823863.1:0-12047 GCF_001815995.1 Dietzia sp. HMSC21D01
ATTCGGTGGCCGCGATGCTCGCGGCCGTCCCCGCGGCCGTCCTCGCGCTCGGCGCGGGCTACCCGCTTCCCGTGCCGCGGTCCCCCCTGAGCACGACCCTTCACGGTGTTGGCCTGCGGGCGCTACTCCGCGCGGACGACCGGACCCTCCGGGCGCTGTTCGCGGCGTTCGGGCGCCTCGACGGCCGCCGCCAGCGGTGGTTCCTCGACGGGGCGAGCCCCTCGTACCAGGTCGCTGCCGCGATGTGGGGGATGTGGGTGAGCATGCCCGTGCGCGACAAGGTCGGGATGGTGGCCGCGGTCCTGGGGCGGTGATCGCGGTTCCGCGGCGGCCCGGTGACATGACCAGAGCGCCCGCCCCGTGGACACGGAGCGGGCGCGAGTCGGCTCGCAGTGAGCCGGCGGTGATCGCCGCGAGGCGGACTACACGGTGAAGCCGATGGCCCTCAGCTGCTCTCGGCCCTCGTCGGTGATCATCTGGGGGCCCCACGGCGGCATCCAGACCCAGTTGAGCTCGAGTTCGTTGACGAGGTCGGCCCCGATGGTCGCGGAGCGGGCCTGGTCCTCGATCACGTCGGTGAGCGGGCAGGCCGCCGACGTCAGGGTCATGTCGATGCGCGCGATCGTCGAACCCTCCGTCTCGCCGGGGCGGACCCAGATGTCGTAGACCAGACCCAGGTCGACGACGTTGATGCCCAGCTCGGGGTCGACTACGTCACGCATGGCCTCCTCGATGTCGGCGACCAGCGCGAGGTCCTCCTCCGACTGCTCGGGCCGGTTGGGGTCCGGGCGGAACTCCCCGTTGTACGCGGTGCCCGCGGGCGTGTCGTTCTCGGCGGCCGACATGGGGTCGTCGACCGTCGGATCGTTGGCAGGTGTCATCTGCTCGGTCATGTCACATCACTCCTGATGGTGTTCGGTCTGTCGGCCGAGGGCGTCCTTGAACGCCATCCAGCCCAGCAGGGCGCACTTGACCCGCGCGGGGTACCGCGACACCCCGGCCAGGGCCACGGCGTCGTCGAGGACCTCCTCGTCGCCCTCGTCCTGGCCGCGGGAGGAGATCATCGTCTGGAAGGCGTCGACGATCTCCAGCGACTCCTCGACCCGTCGGCCCACCAGGAGGTCGGCCATCATCGAGGTCGACGCCTGGCTGATCGAGCACCCCTGTGCGTCGTAGGACACATCCTCCACGGTGGCCAGATCCTCGGACAAGCGCAACCGCAGCGTCAGCTCGTCACCGCACGTCGGGTTGACGTGGTGCACCTCGGCGCCGAAGGGTTCCCGCAGCCCGCTGTGGTGCGGGTGACGGTAGTGGTCGAGGATGACCTCCTGGTACATCTGCTCGAGTTTCACTTCAGACCACCCCCGTCGACTTCGAAGAACTCCTGGGCACGGCGCAGGGACCGGGCCAACGTCTCGACCTCGTCGAGAGTGTTGTACAGCGCGAACGACGCCCGCACCGTGGACTGGACGCCGAGACGCCGGTGCAGCGGCCACGCGCAGTGGTGTCCCACCCGCACGGCGACGCCGTCGTCGTCGAGCACCTGGCTCACGTCGTGGGCGTGGATGCCGTCCACGACGAAGGAGACCGCGCCGCCGCGGGAGACCATGTCCGTCGGTCCGACGATCCGGACACCCGGGATCTGCTGCAGCGCCTCGAGGGCGGCCACGGTGAGCGCCTCCTCGTGGCGGGCGATGGTCTCCATCCCCACCGCTTCGAGGTAGCGCACGGCCGCGGCCAGGCCGACCGCCTGCGAGACCATGGGCACGCCCGCCTCGAACCGCTGCGGCGGCTCGGCGAACGTCGTCTCCTCCATCGTCACGGTGGAGATCATCGACCCCCCGGTGAGCACGGGCGGCATCGCGTGCAGCAGCGCGCGACGTCCGTAGAGGACGCCGATGCCGGTGGGGCCGAGCATCTTGTGGCCGGAGAAGGCCGCGAAGTCGACGCCCAGATCGTGGAAGTCCACGGTCATGTGCGGGACCGACTGGCAGGCGTCCAGGACGACCAGGGCGCCGACCTTCCGGGCCGACTCGACCACGCGGGCCACGTCGGTGACCGCGCCGGTCACGTTGGACTGGTGCGTCACGGCGACGACCTTCACGGCGTCGGTGAGCTCGAGTGAGTCGAGGTCGATACGCCCGTCGTCGGTCACGCCGTACCAGCGGAGGGTCGCGCCGGTACGCCGGCACAGCTCCTGCCACGGCACCAGGTTCGCGTGGTGCTCGAGCTCGCTGATGACGACCTCGTCGCCGGGGCCGACGGCGTGCTCGCCGAACCGCTGGTCCCCCAGGGCGAACGCCACGAGGTTGAGCCCCTCGGTCGCGTTCTTGGTGAAGACCAGCTCGTCCACGTCGGCCCCGACGAACCGCGCGATGTCGGCGCGGGCGCCCTCGTAGGCGTCCGTGGCCTCCTCCGCGAGCTGGTGCGCGCCACGGTGGACCGCGGCGTTGGAGTGCAGGAGGAAGTCCCGCTCGGCGTCGAGCACCGGGGTCGGGCGCTGCGACGTCGCCCCGGAGTCGAGGTAGACCAGGGGCTTTCCGTCACGGACCGTCCGCGACAGGATGGGGAAATCCGCGCGGACTGCTGTCAGGTCGAGGGTCGAGGTCATGTTCTCCCAGCTGTTCCGATCAGGCGGTGGCGGGCGTCAGGTACTTCTCGTACCCGTTCGCCTCGAGCTCGTCAGCCAGCTCGGCGCCACCGGAGGCGGCGATGCGGCCGTCGACGAACACGTGGACGGTGTCGGGCTTGATGTACTGGAGGATCCGGGTGTAGTGCGTGATGAGCAGGATGCCGCCGTTCTCCTCCGCCTTGTAGCGGTTGACACCCTCGGAGACGACGCGCAGCGCGTCGACGTCGAGGCCGGAGTCGGTCTCGTCGAGCACGGCGACCTTCGGCTTGAGCAGGTCGAGCTGGAGGATCTCGTGGCGCTTCTTCTCACCGCCGGAGAAGCCCTCGTTGACGCTGCGCTCGGAGAACGCGGGGTCGAAGTCGAGGTCGGACATGGCCTCCTTGACCTCCTTGACCCAGTGGCGCAGCTTGGGGGCCTCGCCACGGACGGCGGTGGCCGCGGTGCGCAGGAAGTTGGCGGTGGAGACGCCGGGGATCTCGGTGGGGTACTGCATGGCCAGGAACAGGCCGGCGCGGGCCCGCTCGTCGACCTCCATGGACAGCACGTCCTCGCCGTCCAGGGTCACGGTGCCGCCGGTGACCTCGTACTTGGGGTGACCGGCGATGACATAGGCCAGGGTCGACTTGCCGGAGCCGTTCGGGCCCATGATGGCGTGGGTCTGGCCCGACTCGATGGTGAGGTCGACGCCCTTGAGGATCTCGACGGTCTCGGGTGAGTCCTCGGTCGCGGCGACGCGGGCCGTCAGGCCCTTGATCTCGAGAGTGGTCATTGATGTGCTCGCAATCTGTGTGAGAAGTCTTCGGGGATGATCGGGGGCTTGCGGGCTCGGTCAGATGCCGGAGGACTGCAGCTCCAGCTCGACGGCCTCGGTGACCCGCTCGCGCACCTCGGGCACGCCGATGCGGTTGATCACCTCGCCGAAGAACCCGCGGACGACGAGGCGTCGGGCGACGTCCTCGGGGATGCCCCGCGACATCAGGTAGAACAGGTGCTCCTCGTCGAACCGGCCGACGGCGCTGGCGTGGCCGGCACCGGCGATCTCGCCGGTCTCGATCTCGAGGTTCGGCACCGAGTCGGCGCGGGCGCCGTCGGTGAGCACGAGGTTGCGGTTCATCTCGTACGTGTCGGTGCCCAGCGCCGCCGCCCGGATGAGGACGTCGCCGATCCAGACGGTGTGCGCGTCCGGGAGGTTCGACGAGGCGTCCCCCTGCAGCGCGCCCTTGTACAGGATGCGTGAGGTGCAGTTGGGCACGGAGTGGTCGACCAGCAGGCGGTGCTCGAGGTGCTGCCCGTCGTCGGCGTAGTACAGGCCGTTGAGCGTGACCGTGCCGCCGGGCGCGGTGAACCGCGCGAACGGGGAGACACGCACGACCTCGCCGCCGAACGTCACCGTGGTGTAGGTCAGCGTCGCGTCGCGACCGACCTGCAGGTGGTGTCCGGCCAGGTGCAGGGCGTCGTCGTCCCAGTCCTGGATGAGGACGACCTCGAGGTGGGCGGAGTCGCCCACGATGAACTCGACGTTCTCGGCGATCGTGCCGCCACCGCGCTGGTCCACGACGAAGGTCGCGTTGGCGAACGGCTCGAGGCGGACCTGGGTGTGGCCGTAAGCCAGCTCGCCCTCGCCTGGGCCGTCGACGGTGACGTACACGGGCTCGTCGAGCACGACCTCCTTGGCCACGGTGATGACCGAGGCCTCGGTGGCCGAACTGAACGCCTGCGCGGCCACGCGGTCGCGGGGGGCCCCGGCCTCGCCGACGCGCTTGTCGTCCATCGCGACGGTCTCGACGGTGAGGCCCTCGCGCTCTCCGACGGACGCCGTCAGTCGACCGGTCGCGGTGACGTTGGAGCCGTCGTGGAGACCGCGCAGGCGACGTAGCGGGGTGAACCGCCAGATCTCGTCCTTGTGGCTGGGGACCTCGAACGCGCCGACGTCGTACGAGGTGAACTGGTCACCCTTCGTCGCGTCGACGGGGACGCCGTAGCGGTCCGTGAGGGGGGCCGGGGCGGACCCTGTCTCGGGGGTGGTCGTGTCGGTCATGGGGTCAGCCCACCGATCCTTCCATCTGCAGTTCGATCAGGCGGTTGAGCTCGAGCGCGTACTCCATGGGGAGCTCCTTGGCGATCGGCTCGACGAAGCCGCGGACGATCATGGCCATCGCCTCTTCCTCGGCCAGGCCGCGGCTCATGAGGTAGAACAGCTGGTCCTGGCTCACCTTGGAGACCGTGGCCTCGTGCCCCAGCGTGACGTCGTCCTCGCGGATGTCGATGTAGGGGTAGGTGTCGGACCGGCTGATGTTGTCCACGAGCAGGGCGTCGCACTCGACGTTGGACTTGGAGCCCTTGGCGCCGGGGTTGATCTGGATCAGGCCGCGGTACGCCGAGCGTCCACCGCCACGCGCCACCGACTTGGAGACGATGTTCGACGAGGTGTTGGGCGCCAGGTGCAGCATCTTGGAGCCGGTGTCCTGGTGCTGGCCCTCGCCGGCGAACGCCACAGAGAGCACCTCGCCCTTGGCGTGCTCACCGGTCAGCCACACGGCCGGGTACTTCATGGTGACCTTGGAGCCGATGTTGCCGTCGATCCACTCCATGGTCGCGCCCTCTTCGGCGCGGGCGCGCTTGGTCACGAGGTTGTAGACGTTGTTCGACCAGTTCTGGATGGTCGTGTAGCGGCAGCGGCCGCCCTTCTTGACGATGATCTCGACGACCGCGGAGTGCAGGGAGTCCGACTTGTAGATCGGCGCCGTGCAGCCCTCGACGTAGTGGACGTAGGCGTCCTCGTCGACGATGATCAGCGTCCGCTCGAACTGGCCCATGTTCTCCGTGTTGATGCGGAAGTAGGCCTGCAGCGGGATGTCCACGTGAACGCCCTTGGGGACGTAGATGAACGAGCCGCCGGACCACACCGCCGTGTTCAGGGCGGAGAACTTGTTGTCCCCGGACGGGATGACCGAGCCGAAGTACTCCTCGAAGAACTCCGGGTGCTCCTTGAGCGCGGTGTCGGTGTCCATGAAGATGACACCCTGGCTCTCCAGGTCCTCGCGGATCTGGTGGTAGACCACCTCGGACTCGTACTGCGCGGCCACGCCGGCCACGAGCCGCTGCTTCTCGGCCTCGGGGATGCCGAGCTTGTCGTAGGTGTTCTTGATGTCCTCGGGCAGGTCCTCCCAGCTGGTGGCTTGCTTCTCCGTGGAGCGGACGAAGTACTTGATGTTGTCGAAGTCGATCCCGGACAGGTCCGAGCCCCACTTGGGCATCGGCTTCTTGTCGAAGATCTTCAGAGCCTTGAGACGCTTGTCGAGCATCCACTCGGACTCGTTCTTCTTGGCGGAGATGTCACGCACGACCGCCTCGGACAGGCCTCGCTGCGCGGCGGCACCGGCATCGTCCGAGTCGTGCCAGCCGTAGTTGTACTGGCCGATGGAGGCGATCCGCTCCTCATCGGTGGTCGGCTCGGTGACGTCGGCCGTCACCTGATCGGGGGTGATGGTCATCGCACTGTCCTTTCGGCGGTCGGTGCCGACGCGGATGCGCCGGCCGGTGCGGGGATCGTGGCCGCGAGATTCTCCGCGGTCACGGTCCCGGTCGGGATGTTCGTGGTGCAGGCGCAGTTACCGCCCGCGATGGTCGCGAGACGCTGGACGTGGGTGCCCACTATCTCGGACACCACCTCCTGCTCGGCCTCGCAGAGTTCGGGGAACCGGGAGGCGACGTTCCACACCGGGCAGTGGTGCTGACAGATCTGCAGCCCCCTCCCGGCGTCTTCCACGGAGGACGCGTAGCCCGCCTTCGACAGCGCCACGGCGATGTCGGTCGCGGCGCGCTCGACGTCATGGGCCCCCTCGGCCGGTCGGACGTGTCCGATGACCGAGCGCACCCGCTCGCGGGCGAACTCCGAGACCGCCTCCGCGCCGCCGATGCGCCGCAGTGCCGTCAGGGCCTCGACCGCCAGGTGATCGTACCCGTGCCGTGCGGTGCTCCGGCCCGTGGCCGTCACCTGGAACGCCCTGGCCGGGCGACCGCGGGTTCCCGCCGGACGGGTGCGCGTGGCCTCCACCTCGCCGGCCTCGACCAGGTGGTCCAGGTGGCGTCGGACCCCTGCGGCGGTGAGCCCCAGTTCCCGTCCGATTTCGGCCGCGGTCAGCGCTCCGCGTTCCAGAAGGAGTTCCCGGATCGTCGAGCGCGTGTCGGGGCGCGTACCGCTGTCCATCGCGTGCTGCACGCTCATACGCCACTCCCTTCCGGATATGCTCTGTGCGCCCGGGCGGGGCGCACCTCCTGATATTACGCAACAGTTTCGTTTCGGAATTATTCCCCCACCCCCGGGCGCGCCCCTCGGGGCGCCGACATGCCCGACAGCTCCAGGTGGAGGAGGGACGAGACGATGGCACGCGACGTCCCGACACGCGGCGCGGGCTCGGTCACCTCGCGTCTCCACGCGCAGGAGCGGTACACCGGCTCCCCGCCGTCCGCGGAGATGGCGCGACTGTGGCGCATCCGGCGTATCGGCACCACGGCGTCCGTCGCTATGGCGGTCGGCGCCCTCGGCGCGGGCGCGCTGCCGGTGCTGCAGAACCCTATCGCCGGTGAGCGCCTCTTCGGGCTCTGGCTCCGCCTCCAGCAGTCGTCGATGACGGTGGTCATGGCCGGGATGGTCGTGGTGACGCTCTGCTGGCTGCTCCTCGCCCCGTACGTGCTGGGGCGCGATCGCCGTGGCCGGATGAGCGGGCGCATCGACCGGGCGACGCTCGACAGGGTGATCGCTTCGTGGGCTCTCCCGCTGGCCCTCGCGCCCCCGATGTTCAGCAAGGACGTGTACAGCTACCTCGCCCAGGGCGCCATCGGCAACGCGCTGGACGACCCCTACGAGCGCGGACCGGTCTCGGCGCTCGGGACGGGCCACGCGCTCACGATCAACGTCCCCGACATCTGGCGCGACACGCCCAACCAGTACGGACCGCTCTACCTGGGCGTACAGAAGGCCATCCACACGCTCACGGGCGACGACGTGGTGACGGGGACCGTCCTGCACCGAGTCGTGGCCGTGATCGGCATCCTGATGCTGGGCTGGGCGATGCCGCGACTGGCCGAGTACTGCGGCGTGTCGGACGTGGCGGCGCTGTGGCTGGCGGTCGCCAACCCGCTCGTGCTGTTCCACCTGGTCTCCGGCATCCACTCCGAGTCCCTGATGATGGGCCTCCTGGCCGTCGGCCTGGTGCTGTCCCTCCGCGCCGTCGACCACGCGGGCCGCGGGCGCGGCGCGATCCCGCTCTTCGTCCTGGGGACCGTCCTGATCACCGGGTCGGCTCTGGTCAAGTTGCCGACCATCGTCGCCCTCGGCTTCGTCGGCATGGCACTCGCCCGCCGATGGGGTGGCGACTGGCGGGCCACGACCCGGGCGGCGGCCGTGATGGTCCTCATCTCCGGCGTCACCACCGGTGTGGCCATGGCCGCCACCTCGTCGGGCTTCGGCTGGGTCACCAAGCTCGGCGCCGCCACCTCCCTGCGGAGCTGGCTCTCCCCGCCGACCGCCCTCGGCGTGCTGGTCGGCGGGATCGGTCAGTACCTCGGGCTGGGCGACCACACCGCGCAGATCCTCGTGATGGTCCAGACCGCGGCCCTCGTGATCGCCGGCGCCTTCACCGTCCGCATGCTCTTCGCGGTCCAGGCCGGACGCATCGATCCGGTGGGCGGGCTCGGGGTCTCGATGGCGGCGATCGTGCTGTGCTTCCCCGTGGTCCATCCCTGGTACATCCTGTGGGCGCTCGTCCCCCTCGCGGCGTGGGCGTCGCGGTGGGAGTTCCGCGTGCCCGTGGTCGCGGTCAGCGCCGTCCTCGCCTGTTTCACCCTGCCGCCCGGCGCGGGGCTGCCGCCGTTCGTCACCGTCCAGGCGTGGGCGGCGACGGTGGTGATCGTCGCGGTGCTGCTGATCGCCCTATTCCGGTGGCCGGGGCTGTTGCGGTATCACTAGCCGGGCGGGCCTACAATCGGCATCCGTGACCTCATCGACGGACTCCCCCGCACTGCACGTCGAGGGACTCGTCAAGAGGTTCGGCGCCACCACCGCGGTCGCGGGACTGGACCTGCGGCTCGACCGTGGTCAGGTCATGGCGCTGCTCGGACCCAACGGCGCCGGCAAGACCACCACGGTCGAGATCTGCGAGGGCTTCGTGCGTCCCGACGCCGGAACCGTCCGCGTCCTCGGCCTCGACCCGGTGACAGACCGTCAGCGCGTACGCAGCCGCATCGGCATGATGCTGCAGGGCGGCGGCGCCTACCCGGCCGCGAGGGTCGGCGAGATGCTCCACCTGGTGGCCTCCTACTACGCCGACCCCCTCGACCCGGACTGGCTCCTGGGCGAGCTCGGCCTCAGCGACCACGCTAGGACCCCCTACCGCCGCCTCTCCGGCGGGCAGCAGCAGCGACTGTCCCTCGCGATCGCGGTGATCGGACGGCCGGAGCTGGTGTTCCTCGACGAACCCACCGCCGGCCTCGACGCCCAGTCACGGCGGGCCGTGTGGGACCTCGTCCGCGCGCTGCGTCGCGACGGGGCGGCCGTCCTGCTCACCACCCACCTCATGGACGAGGCCGCGTCGCTCGCCGACGAGGTGGTGATCGTCGACCACGGGCGGCGCGTCGCCTCGGGCAGCCCGGCGGAGCTCGAACGCGCCGGAACCGCCGAGGGGGTCACCCTCGTCGTCGACGGCGAGGTGTCCCCGTCCCTGCTCGCGGACGTCCTCGGCGACGAGCACACCGTCGCCGCCGGGACCGCGGCCGGCGTGCTGGAGGTCCACGGACCCGTCTCCCCCGCCCTCATGACAGCGATGTGCGCCGCGCTCGAGCGGGCCGGCGTGCAGCTCACCTCCCTGGCCACCCGAACCAGGAGCCTCGAGGAGGTCTTCCTCGACCTGACCGGACGGGAACTGCGATGACCCACGCCCCCGAAAGCGGAAACCGCTTCGCCGCCGGCACCTTCACCCGGCCGTCCGCCCCGGCGTCCGTCGCCCGGATGACCGCGGCACAGACCCGCATGGAACTGGCGCTGTTCCTCCGCAACGGCGAGCAGCTGCTCGTGGCTCTGGTGATCCCCGTCGCCATCCTGTTCGGCCTCACCGCCATCGAGTTCGGCTCCGTGCCCGAGCCCCGGATCGACCACGCGATCACCGCGGTGCTGACAATCTCCGTCATGGGGACCGCGTTCACCGGGCAGGCTATCGCCGTCGGCTTCGACCGGCGCTACGGCGCCCTCAAACGCCTCGGCGGCACCCCGCTGCCGCCGGCCGTCATCATCGCGGGCAAGATGCTCGCGACCCTGGTGCTGGTGGCCGGGCAGGCCGTCATCCTCGGAGCCATCGCGGCCGTACTCGGATGGCGTCCCGACCCCGCCGGGCTCGCGCTCGGTGCCGTGGCGGTCGCCCTCGGCTCGGTCGCGTTCTCCTCGATGGGACTGCTCCTCGGCGGCACCCTGCGCGCGGAGATCGTCCTCGCGTTGGCCAACCTCATCTGGTTCGTCCTCATCGGTGGGGCCGGACTCGCGATCGGGGTGGTCGATCTCCCCACCGCGGTCCACGACCTCCTCGTCGTCGTCCCCTCCTACGCGTTGACCACCGCACTGGTCACCGCGACCGGCGGCGGGGTCCCCGCGCTGGCCGCGCTGTCCCTGGCCGTGTGGACCGCCGTCTGCGGCGGCTTTGCCGTGCGTCACTTCTCGTTCACCTGATAGCAGAGGCCGGCGCCGCGCGGCCTAGAATCGGGGCCGTGACCTCGACATCGCACGCCCCGACCTCCGGAGCCCCGGCCGCGCCCGCGTCGAAGGGATCTGGCGGTCCGCTCTCCCGGCTGCCGATGCCGTCCCTGCGGGTCCAGAAGGGCATCGCCCTGGCCAACGTGATCGCCCAGATCGGCATCATGACCACCGGCGTCACCGTCCGCGTGACCGCCTCCGGACTCGGGTGCGAGACCTGGCCGCGCTGTAACCAGGACAGCTTCGTCCCGGTGCCCGGCGCCGGGCCCGCCATCCACCAGGCGATCGAGTTCGGCAACCGACTCCTCACGTTCGTCCTGGTGGCCGTGGCCGCGGCCCTGATCCTCGCGGTCTTCCGGGCGGGGCGACGCACCGAGTTGAAGATGCTCGCCCTCGCCATGCCGCTGGGCATCGTCGCGCAGGCGGTCATCGGCGGCATCACCGTGCTCGCCGGGCTCGTGTGGTGGACCGTCGCGCTGCACCTCCTGCCGTCCATGCTCCTGGCCTGGGTGGCGGCGGTACTGTACGTCCGGATCGGAGAAGACGACACCGCCCCGCCCAGGCGCGTGGTGCCCCGGCCGCTCGCCTGGCTCACGGCACTGTCGGCGGTCCTGCTCGCCGGCGTCCTCGCGACCGGGACCATGGTCACCGGCGCCGGCCCCCACGCCGGGGATGCCCGGATCGAGGCCGCCGACCGCCTGCAGCTGCCCATCCAGTGGCTCGTCCATTTCCACGCCGAGCTGATGATCGGCTACGTCTGCCTGCTCATCGGCCTGCTCGCCGGACTCATCGCGTTGCGGACCGAGGGGCCCGCGATCCGGCGCTGTGCGATTCTCATCGGGCTCATCGCCGCGCAGGCGGTCATCGGCATCACCCAGTACCAGCTCGGCGTCCCGGAGGTCCTCGTCGTGGCGCACGTGACACTGGCCGGCGCGATCACCGCCGTGACCGGCGCCCTGTGGGCCGCCGGGGTCATCCGCGACCGGATCCCCGCGTCCGCCGGACGCTGACAGACCCCGGAGTGGGCGTCGGTCGACGCCCGCGCCAGCGCCCCGCAACCCCCTGGAACGCCGGAATCCGCTACCCCGATCCTGCATCCGCTACCCCTGTGCGGGTAGCGGATCCGTGGGTGGAGTAGCGGATTCCCGCGTTTCGGCGCCCGGCCCGCGAGCGGGTCCGGCGCGCGGGCGGTCAGACCAGGGCGCCCGATCCCGCCATGCGCTTCCAGTGCCCCGCCGGGACATCGGTGCGCGACACGAGCTCGCGGGTCCAGTCCGAGCCGGTGAGGCCGGAGATGCCGTCGCGGACGGCCTCGGCCTCGGACAGCGAGTCCACCATCGTGTCCCCGAGGACGCCGTCGGCGCCCACGAGGGTGATACGGACGCCGCGGCGACCGACCGGCTGGAGGACGACGTCCGCCGACCCGCCGTGGCGGGCGAGGAACTTCTCCACGAACTTGGCCGTCTTGGCCGGAGGCGTCGGACCCGCGGGAACCGGCGCGGCCTCGATCTTCTCGGCCGGGGCCTTCTCGGTCTTCTCTGCCGGCGCCTTGGCGGCAGGCTTGTCCGATGCCGCTGCGGGCGCATCCTGCTTCTCGGCCGGCTCGTCCGCCGGGGGCACCGCAGCGGGTTGCGACGCGGCGGGGGCGTCGGCCGGGCGGTCGGCGGCCGA
>NZ_KV823864.1:0-4344 GCF_001815995.1 Dietzia sp. HMSC21D01
GGTAATCGATGTCTCCATCAAACCCGGGGCGCTTCACTGCGCGCCCCGAACAACCCGCCGGGCCCTGGGCTGTACGTTTCGATGCGTGTGATTCCGCGGGCTCGGAGCTCAGGATGGGTGCGCCGAGCCCTTATGTGGACCTGCATCGGTGCGCCTTTTCCGAGCTCGATCACGACTTTCAGGTGAGGCATGTGTGCCATCAGCTCGGCCAAGATGTCCGCTCCTAGGTGCACCTGGTCCTGGGTCAGGTCGGCTCGACCGTTGCCCAGTGACCAGGGGTAGGCATTCCACGGCAAGTAATCGGCGTAGGCGATACCGCTCGACTTGAGTTGTCCGGCGACGAAACGCGCAGCCTCATCGTCATTTTCTACAGACAGCATTTTGGTGCCTCCGGCACCGGTGACGTTGTCGGGAGGCGACGACAGTAGCCCCAACACGCGGGCATTGAGGCCACCGTGAATCGGCGCGATGTAGGGGACCACGCCGTGCGAAAGGTGGCGGCGGTTGAGGCCATCAATGAACACGTTGACGTCTTCGGTGGGACCATCGAACCGCTCTGCCCATTGGCGATCACGGTACGAAGGGGCGGACAAGCTCGGCACACGGTCCTCCTCGCGCAGGGCGCGGACGGCACGGTCTGGGTTGCTGCGGAGGCCCCAGAGTAGTGCCCCGGAGCTAGTTAATGTTGAAGTCGGTGATCGAGTTTGAGTGTGGTCCCATCTTGCGGCGAGCGACAGTCGCGCGCTGATCCACGGTCTTACGAAAACGGCGTGGTGATGGAACAGCGCTACGGAGAGAAGATGGCACGCCGTCAAACGGCGCGACCTAATCGACATTATCGGCGAGAAGTTCTGAGGCGCGGAGTGGGCTACGAATGCGTCCCTTAGGGGAGGTCTAACTCGGCGATTGTGTACCAGTCGAGCCCCATCTGAAGGGTCAGCCTGGCGAAGTCGGCGTTCGAAACGTGCACCCAGTCATTGCGGTCCGCAGACAAAATCTGGACAAATCCTGTCCAGCTACTTACTCGGTCGAGCATGCCGTCGTCGCGACGGTAGTACGAATGTGTTTCAAGCTTGCCGGGTTCCTCTGGGGACCCGAGGGGGGTACGCGGCGTGATGGTCGAAATAAGTCCTGGCCGCCCTCTCCATCGCCGGCCGCATGGCGGGCCGCCACGGCCGACTCTTCACCGACGCACTCCAGGTCGTCACGCTCCTTGGCACCCCGGCAGTCGGACTGCGAACTCTCGCCGCCGACGTCCCGACGCCGCCTACCGCCGCCGATTCGCCGCGACCGCCCAGACCCTTACCCGCGCCAGCGCCGAAGCCCCCACCGACGAGCTGTTCGAGATCCTCCTCGAGCAGGGCCGCGCCTTGCGTCGAGAGACCAAACGCCGCGACTCCCTTACCGCCGGCCCGAAGAAGAAGGCATGACCACGTTGACGCAGGCCCAAGCCGAGGTCGAGGTCCGCAGCGTCGTGATCGACCGCACCGACGCGGTCATCGACCGGGAGCAGATTTCGGACTGTGTAGACGTCTACCTCGCGAGCATCGAACGCGATCTGGGCCGCCCGATCGACCGCGACCACATCGACCGCGACACAGTGGCTCGGCTTATCGAAACCGTCGTCAGCCACGTCGAGGGATGACCCAGGAGTTAGATCCCCCGTTTGCATGGGCGGACTGTTAACCGGCCCCCGTCGTTGTTCACTGAAAAGGGCAGGTCATGGACGCCGTTACCCAGTTCCTCAACTCGATCCCAGGCTTTCAGGGCTCGATGCAGACCTTGAACCGCAACAACCTCGCCGTCCTCCAGGCCAATGGCATGGGAGACGCTTGGTGGATTCCAGGCTTCATCGCCGAGCAGCAGGCCGCGGGCTGGCTCTGACAGGCCCTCTGGCACCCGCTCGCGACGGCGCTTCCTGTTGTGGCAGGGAGCGCCGTTGACTGTGTACATCGTCGGCACCGGCCCCAGTGAGTTGCACGCTCACATCGACCTCGACTGCCGCCTGCGCGACCTCCACCACGATGGCGGGGCCGCGGTGTCCGTGGTGTCGACCGCCCACGAGGACGGGCACTGGTCGGTCGTAGCCGAGGTCTGGGACGACGCGGCGGGGGAGGGGACACGATGACCCCAGACGAAGCACGATCGCTGGGTCGAGCCATCCGCACCGTACGTCACGAAACCGGACTTACCCAGCTCAAGCTTGGGCTCGCCGCCGGCGTCAGCGGGAGCCAGATAAGCATCTGGGAGAGGGGCCAGGTCCCCGCCGCCCGAGGCCGGCCGGCCCACCCGCCGACCATGAACCGGCAGCAGCTCGCCGCCATCGCAGGCGCTCTGGGCTGCACCGCCGCGCACATCGCCGACCGTGCAGCCCTATCGGCCGCCACTCGAGTGAGCCTCGGCCTGCAACCCCTCGGGCCCTCGCGCACGCTCGTCGCGGGCATCGCCTACGACCTCACCGACGCCGAAGCCGTCCGAGTCGCCGATTTCATCGCCAGCCTCATCGCCGCCCGCGACCTTGACTGACCGGCGAAGTTGGAGATCCCCGCTACGGGCGGGTCTATATCGGAGACAGCGTGGGCGTCCAGTCCATGATCGCCTCGCACGCCAGGCACTCGTACGTCCGAGAACCCGGCCCCACCTGCCCGACCGGGGGCGGACGCCAGCCCACCAGAACACTGTCCGGGCCGAAAGCGTGCCCGTTCGGGCAATAGCCGGGCCGATCCTCAACAGCACTCATAGACCGCGACCGTAGTCGACAGACCCGACGGCCTCCCCCGACCGGACGCTGACGGTCCGCCCTATCTGACCGGGTCAATTAGCCGACTGTCATACCGATCGAGAGTGCGGACGTTGTTGACTGCCCGCGACACTGGCCTGGTTCGCAAAGTTGCTGCGACCGATCGGGACTCGACATCGAGGAGGTCGAGCAGATCGCCGGCCTGGTCCTTGTTGATCTTCCCCGGGGCGAGCCAGGTGTCCCACGCGGCCGGGGTCAGAAAGACCGGCATCCGATCGTGCACCTCGCCGGCCGCGTCCTCACCAGTGCGGGTGATGATGGTGAACGTCGTCCGCCAGTCGGCGTCCTCGCCCTCCCGGTGGAAAGCCAGCAGGCCGGCGGCGAGCAGGAGCTCGTCGTCGGGGCCGTGGACATAGCTCGGGTTCTTGACCTTCTTGCCGGCCTCGACGGACTCCTGCCACTCGAAATAGCCGGTCATCGGGACGACGGCACGTGCCGAGGCGAACGCCGAGCGGAACATGCCGTTCGTGGCGGCAGTCTCGAGACGGGCATTGATCGGTCGCGGACCCTTCTCCTTGGCCCACGACGGCCGCAGCCCCCACGTGGGCAGGAACGCTTCCCGAACTCGCTGATCGCCGATCAGGCGATCGCGGATCAGGCGATCGCGGATCACCGGCGCCCGCGTGCGAGGGGCCACCGAGTAGGTCGGCGACCACTCGAAGCTTGGCTCTGCACTGTCCAGGTCGAGGACACTGACCAAGGCGGTGCCGGAGATTGCCACCGAGTACCGACCACACATGCCGAGACGGTAGCAGTCACCACTCGTACGGACTTTGACCAGCTTGTCGAGGCTAATCCCCCTTCTTCACCGCTTCCCCTCCTCTTCTTCCTTCCTGATCCGCTCTGCGGCTCGCTTGGAGTACCGTCTCCACGCCGCGTATCCCTCGGCCACTGTCTGGCCTGGTTTTCGCTTGAAGACGCGGAGCCACTTTCCGCTGTGAATCGAGCCCTGCAGCCCGCACTGCGAGCACGTGAGCGTGCCCTCGATGTCGAGGGGCTCCCACCTGGTGACCGGGTGGGTTTTGGTGTCGATGACATCGACGCACCCCTGCTTGGTTCGGACATCCTCGTGCAGCCAGGTGAGGGTGTCGCCGTCGACGTCGATGCTTATCGGCTCCCCGGCCTTGATGACGATGGTGTTCATGGCCCCTCCAAGGCAGTGGGTACGTGATCGGTAGATACATCGGCTCCGGCGTCTAGAGCTGCACAGGTTCAAAGTCGACGTGGTGGGCGCTCGACGTCGTAGCCGTAAACCCCCTCCAACCTCGCTCGCAGGCGGCCCCGTTACCGCACGGTTGCAGGCCACCGGTCAGACGGCTTCGCCTTCCTATAGGACGGTATCGAGAAGGTCGGACAATCCCCGGGAGCGATGCAGCGCAGTACGACCAGGTCGACGTATTGGACGTTCTGCGCCCTAGCAGCGATGCGAACGGGCGCAAACGAACCGGGCAGCGACGTAGCCTGTTGCTAGAGCACAGAAGCTGACTCAACGGTGCCCGTCGCTTCTCACGTCCAGCTTCGCCCTGATCTTCCGTACCATCACG
>NZ_KV823865.1:0-20376 GCF_001815995.1 Dietzia sp. HMSC21D01
CGGCACGCGGCCGGACGCCGCCACGCGTCCGGCCGCGCGGGTCCGACGCTGACGCGGCCCCGCCCCGGCCAGGGTTTAGGCTGGACACGGCCTGCGTGCGGGCACCGGCGAGACCAGGGAGAGCAGACGACGTGAGCAGCAGCGACCAGAGCGCCACCGGCGCGCAGCCCGAGACCGCGGCGGCGTCCGGGAGCGGGACCCAGCCCGAGGGAGGGCCCGCCCACCGCTACGGCGCGGCGCTCGCCGGCGAGATCGAGTCCCGCTGGCAGCGCGAATGGTCCGAGCGCGGCACGTTCGAGGCCCCCAACCCCGTTGGTCCGCTGGCCGCGCCCGACGGCGAGCTGCCCGCGGACAAGCTCTTCGTCCAGGACATGTTCCCCTACCCGTCCGGCGCCGGGCTGCACGTCGGCCACCCGCTGGGCTACATCGCGACCGACGTGTTCGCCCGCTACAACCGGATGCTCGGCACCAACGTGCTGCACACCCTCGGCTACGACGCGTTCGGCCTGCCCGCCGAGCAGTACGCCGTCCAGACCGGACAGCACCCGCGCGTGACCACCGAGTCCAACATCGCCAACATGGAGCGCCAGCTCGGCCGCCTCGGCCTGGGCCACGACCGCCGCCGCGTCTTCGCCACCACCGACACCGACTTCTACCGCTGGACCCAGTGGATCTTCCTGCAGATCCACGGCTCCTGGTACGACCCCGACGCCCCCGCCCGGACGACCGACGGCGGCGACCACCCCACCCGCACCGGCCGCGCCCGGCCCATCGCCGAGCTCGTCGAGCAGTTCGCCTCCGGCGCCCGCCCGCTGGCCGCCGGACTGCCCGCCGATCTCGCCGCCGACCTCGCCGGCCGCACCTGGGGCGAGCTGACCCGCGCCGAGCAGGAGAAGGTCCTCGACGCGCACCGGCTCGTCTACCTCTCGGACTCCACGGTCAACTGGTGCCCCGGCCTGGGCACAGTCCTGGCCAACGAGGAGGTCACCGCCGAGGGCCGCTCCGAGCGCGGCAACTTCCCCGTCTTCCGCAAGAACCTGAGCCAGTGGATGATGCGGATCACCGCCTACGCCGACCGGCTCGTCGACGACCTCGACCGGCTCGACTGGACCGACAAGGTCAAGTCCATGCAGCGCAACTGGATCGGTCGCTCGCAGGGCGCCCGCGTCCGGTTCGCCGTGGCCGACCAGTCCATCGAGGTGTTCACCACCCGCCCCGACACCCTGTTCGGCGCCACCTACATGGTCCTGTCGCCCGAGCACCCGCTGGTCGACGAGCTCGCCGGGCCGTTCTGGCCCGAGGTCCCGGCCGGCGCGCCCGGCGCGGCCCCCGGCGAGTCGACCCCCGGCGCCCTCGACCCGCGCTGGACCGGCGGACACTCCTCGCCCGCCGAGGCCGTGTTCGCCTACCGGCGCGCCGCGTCCATGAAGTCCGAGCTCGAGCGCCAGGAGAACAAGGACAAGACCGGCGTCTTCACCGGCGCCTACGCCGTCAACCCGGTCAACGGCGAGCAGGTCCCGGTGTTCGTCGCCGACTACGTCCTCATGGGCTACGGCACCGGCGCCATCATGGCCGTGCCCGGCCACGACGCGCGCGACCACGAGTTTGCCCTGGCGTTCGGGCTGCCCATCCGGCAGGTCGTGGCGCCCGCCGACGGGCGCGAGCTCGACGTGCAGGCCGAGGCCTACGCCGGCGACGGCGTGGCCGTGAACTCCACCAACGACGAGGGGCTGTCCCTCGACGGCCTGGGCGTGGACGAGGCCAAGGCCGCCACCATCGCCTGGCTCGAGGGGGAGGGCACCGGCGAGGGCACCGTCCAGTACAAGCTCCGCGACTGGCTGTTCGCCCGGCAGCGCTACTGGGGCGAGCCGTTCCCCGTGGTCTACGACTCCGACGGCGTGCCCCACGCGCTGCCCGAGGAGATGCTGCCCGTCGAGCTGCCCGAGGTCGAGGACTACAAGCCCGTCTCGTTCGACCCCGACGACGCCGACTCGGTGCCGTCCCCGCCACTGGCCAAGGCGACCGAGTGGATGACCGTCGAGCTGGACCTCGGTGACGGGCTCAAGACCTACACCCGCGACGCCAACGTCATGCCCAACTGGGCCGGCTCCAGTTGGTACCAGCTGCGCTACATCGACCCCACCAACTCCGAGCAGCTCTGCGCGATCGAGAACGAGCGCTACTGGACCGGCCCGCGCCCCGAGATCCACGGCGCCGGCGACCCGGGCGGCGTGGACCTCTACGTGGGCGGCGTCGAGCACGCCGTGCTGCACCTGCTGTACTCGCGGTTCTGGCACAAGGTCCTGTTCGACCTCGGCCACGTCACCAGCGAGGAGCCCTACCGGCGCCTGTTCAACCAGGGGTACATCCAGGCCTTCGCCTACACCGACTCCCGCGGCGTCTACGTGCCCGCGGCCGAGGTGACCGAGCGCGACGGGAAGTACTACTGGACCGACGCCTCCGCCGGCGCGGACGCCACCGAGATCGAGGGGTTCCAGGAATACGGGAAGATGGGCAAGTCGCTCAAGAACTCCGTCTCCCCCGACGAGATCTG
The DNA here is from genome assembly GCF_001815995.1 of Dietzia sp. HMSC21D01. Classification (NCBI taxonomy): domain Bacteria; kingdom Bacillati; phylum Actinomycetota; class Actinomycetes; order Mycobacteriales; family Dietziaceae; genus Dietzia; species Dietzia sp. HMSC21D01. The sequence goes on from NZ_KV823865.1 coordinate 2,555, forward strand.
CGACTCCTACGGTGCCGACACGCTGCGCGTGTACGAGATGTCCATGGGCCCGCTCGACACCTCGCGCCCCTGGGCCACCAAGGACGTCGTGGGCGCGCACCGCTTCCTGCAGCGGCTGTGGCGCGTGGTGATCGACGAGTCCACCGGTGAGGTCCGCGTGACCGACACGGATTCGACCGACAGCGCACCCGGCGAGGACGTGCTCAAGGCGCTGCACCGCACCATCGCCGGGGTCCGCGACGACTACGCCGGCCTGCGCGACAACACCGCGATCGCCAAGCTCATCGAGTACGTCAACACCCTGACCAAGGCGTACCCCACCGAGGGGCCGGGTGCGCCCCGCTCGGTCGTGGAACCGCTCGTGCTCATGGTCGCGCCCGTCGCCCCGCACCTCGCCGAGGAGCTGTGGGCCCGGCTCGGTCACACCGGGTCGCTGGCCCACGGCCCCTTCCCGACCTTCGACGAGTCGTACCTGGTCGAGGACTCGGTCGAGTACCCGGTCCAGATCAAGGGCAAGGTGCGCTCGCGCATCACCGTGCCCGCTGACGCCTCGCCGGTCGACGTCGAGGCCGCCGCCCTGGCCGACGCCAAGGTGCAGGAGAACCTGGGCGGCGCCGCGCCCAAGAAGGTGATCGTGGTGCCGGGCAAGATGGTCAACATCGTGCCCTGACGGCCGCGCTGACACTGACGCGCGCCGCAATCCGCTACCCGGCACGAGTCGATCACCCGGCAGGCCCCACGCCCGAATCCGCTACCCGGACTCGGGATCCGCTACCCCCGCAGGAGTAGCGGATCCGGGCGGAGGGTAGCGGATTCCGGGAGTTCCGCAGCGGGGTGCCTGGGCGTCGGGGCTCAGGCGGCGGCGTCAACCCTGCTGGACGAACACCGCCGACGACGAGATCAGCAGGTACGCCGTGGTGACCATCCACATCGCGTACGTCGCGTACAGCCACGGCCGCCATCGGATCCGCGCCTGCCACCGCCGGTACGTCTTCACGGCGGACGTGATGGACAGCGCGATCGACAGCAGCAGCGGCAGGATCACCACCTCGACGCGGTCCGAGGTCAGGCACAGCGGGACCCCGTCGGCGCACTCGTCGCCGACGCCGCCGCGGATCACCACGATCGCCACGGCCAGCGCCACGATCGCGACAACGGACAGCAGCACGAACCGGAACGCCTGGTTGCCCTGACGCTCGTTCCGCTCCAGTCGCTCGAGCGGGTCGTCGAGCTCCCCGAACTCGGGGGATGTCATTCAACCCTCCTTGGTGAATCCGTTGTGTCCGCCCGCCGCGGCCACCTCGTCCACTGTCTCGATCCCGAGTTGCTCATCGGTCACGGGCGGGAAGAGCGGCCCCCCGCCGAAGGCACCCCGGTGCGACAGCGGCACCTCGCCGTCGTCGTTCCGGATGCCCTTCTCGCGACCGTACTCGGCCGTGATGACGGTCGAGCCGCTCATCCGCGCGAGGTCGGGGTCGTCGGCGAGGGCGGCGATGACGCGACCGACGAACGTGGGGTCCTCCGCGCGGGCCAGGGGGAAGCCGTTGAAGTCCTCCATGCCGGTGGACAGCAGCAGCTCGGTGCGGATGAGTCCCAGCCACAGGGAGAGGGTGGAGACCCCGGTGCCGGCGAGTTCGTGCGCCATGTCGGCGGCCATCTTGTCCAGGGCGGTCTTGCTCATGCCGTAGAGGACGGTGTGGAACGGCGCGCGCGATCCGAACGACGAGATGTTGACCATGAGCCCCGACCCCTGCGGCACCATGACCTTGGCGGCCTCGCAGCTCGCGACGTAGTGCGCGCGCAGGCCGACGCCCATGAGCGCGTCCCAGTCGGTGGCGGGCCGCTCCCAGAACCTGCCGTTGAAGCCCATGAAGCCCTTGGGGTTGGTCCACACGTTGTTGACCAGCAGGTCCAGGCGGCCGGCCTCGTCGGCGATCCGGGCGACGACGGCGAGGATCTCCTCGTCACGGGAGTGGTCGCACTCGAGTGGGCGGATCCGGCCCGGGGCGTCGGCGGCGGCGTCGACGGTGCCCTGCAGGCGCTCGGCGGACCGTCCGGTGACGTAGACATCCCATCCCGCGTCGGCGAGCGCGGTGGCCACACCGCGGCCGACCCCGCGGCTGCCGCCGGTGACCAGCGCGACCCGGGCGCTCACGAGTCGGCTCCCTCGGTGGCCGCACCCGGGACGACGCTGACCTCCGGGTAGGTCACGGTGGCCTCGTCGAGGGTGCGGGTGATGGACCAGCCGGGCGTGAACAGGCACTCGGCCATGACCCAGCGGTCGTCCTCGATCACGTAGACGTCCGAGTACTCGCCGGTCGAGAGTGTCTCCGTGCCCTTGTCCCGGTCGATCTGACGGAACTGCAGGGTCCACGTGCCGGTGGCGCGGTTCGGCGGGCTGCTCGGTCCGCCGGACTCGACGGTGATGGAGGGCATGAAGCCGTGGTGCATGTCGAGGATGCGGGGCCCGCCGTCGGCGGCGGTGGCCAGGGCGATCTGCCGGAAGATGCCGACCATGGTGTCGGGGTCGGTCCGACCGAGGGGACCGAAGTCCAGCACGCCGCCTGTCGCCACGAAGCAGGAGCGGAAGCCGTCCGGGTCCTTGGCATCGCATGCCCGCCAGTACCGGTACTTCAGCTGCTCGATCGCCTCGCGGGCGCGCCTTTCCTCCTCGTACTGCATACGGCCACGTTAGCGTAGGGATCATGAGCCGAACACTGGTCGAGTTATCCGACCGCTGGGATCTGCAGGACCTCATGACCAGGTACGCGACCTGCATCGACTCCCGCGACTTCGAGGGCCTGGACCGGGTCTTCACGCCGGACGCGCGGGTGAGCTACGAGGCCTCCGGTGGGCCCGACGACGCCTACCCGGCGATCCGTGCGTGGCTGGCCGAGATGCTGCCGGTCTTCACGGCCACGCAGCACCTCATGGCCAACCTCGAGGTGAGTCTGGACGGGGACTCGGCGACGGGCCGGTGCATGTGCTTCAACCCCATGGCGCTGCGGCCTGTGGAGGAGAAGGACCAGCAGGTGTTCTTCTACGGGCTCTGGTACGTCCTCGAGTTCGTCCGCACGGACGCCGGCTGGCGGATCTCGCGGCTGACGCAGCAGCAGGCGTACCACCACAACCTGCCCTGAGACCGCCGCGGCGCGCGGTCGGTCAGACGGTCCCGCAGGAGTTCGGCGCGGGACGGTCGTGCACCCGGTCCATGAGGTAGCGGACGTTGGTCGCGCGCTCGGACAACATCGGGATCGCATGGTCGATCACCAGACCCGGGGCCAGGGCGGGCACTTCGGCGGTCCGCAGCTCGACGGTGGTGCCCTGCGCGCACCAGTTCCGGACGAGGTCGACGGCGGTGTCGTGCGGCACAACGTCGTCATTCCGCCCGATCAGCACGAGTGACGGGACGGCCGGTGCCTCGTCGCCCAGGTTGTAGCCCTCCAGGACGCGCATGATCTCCGGCTCGGACCGGGCCGCGTCGGCGAGGGAGCGGCCGTCCCGGGTGAAATCGGTGGTGCGGTGCAGGCCGTAGGCGAAGCCGGTCTCGGCGACGCACTGCCCGGCGGTCACCTCGAGCATCCGGCGGCCCGCGTCGTTCAGCTGGCGGTCGAACGCCTCTCGCAGCTCGGGGTGGACCTGCAGAATCCCGTTGATCGCGTAGCCCACGGCGCCGGTGAGCAGGCCGCCGTCGATCCGCTCGAGCGTGCCGATCATGTCCGACGGCGGTGCGCCCGCGGCGATGCCCACGAGGTTGACGTCCGGCGCGTAGGTCGGCTGCATCTCACCGGCTGCCGCGGCGGCGCCACCGCCCTGGGAGTAGCCGCTGACCACGGTCTTGGAGTCGGGCGCGAGGTCGGTGCCCGGGAGGCGCAGCGCGGCGCGTGCGGCGTCCAACGCGGAGCGGCCCTGCGAGTCGCGGTTGACGTACGGGTGGTGGCCGGGAGTGCCGAGGCCCTCGTAGTCGGTGACGACCACGGCGAAGCCCTCCTGGACCATCGTCAGGGCGTCGATCACCGCGTAGCCGGCGGCCGCCGACAGCGGTGCGGTCTGCACGCCGAGCCCGACCTCCATGGACCTGGACGGCGCGCACTGGTCGCCCTGGCCCTGCGTCCCGGGCGTGACCACGGCGAGCGGCCGCGGGCCCGGCCCGGTCCACGGGGCCTTGGGCTGGAGGTATGTGCCGGTGACGGCGATCGGCCCGCCCGCCGCACCGGTCGAGCGGTACATGATCCGCTGGGCGTCGGCGGGCAGTGCGCCGCCGTTCGCCAGGTCGGGGACGCTGGGCGTGATGGTCATGGGCTCGGTGCGGATGATCGCGCCCGGCTCGGCGGGCAGTTCGGCCGGCGGCGCGTAAAACGAGCTGCGGTCGGGTGTGTTGGACGAGCCCTGCGCGGCAACCTCCGGGGCGGCGGGCGAGACCGCGGGGGCCAGCGCCATCGCGACGCCCAGGGCGAGTGCACCCGCGACAGTGGACGATCCGGGCGTTCTGCTGCTGCGGCGGCTGGTCGGTGATCTCACAAATGCTCCCCGGGGGTCGAGACGGTGGGCGGTCCGTGAGGACAGTGAACTGGACAAAACCCTATCGTGTGTCATGTTCGGCCGGGGGTGCACCTCGGGAGTCGATTCTGATCACCGTGAACTTCTCGGTGGCCACTGTCTTACGCCGCTGTTACGGTGAGCCCGTGCCAAAAGATGTGTTGATGTGCTGGCGACGCGTACCGGAGAGGTCCCGCGTCGCCCACGCCGTCATGGCGTAGCACGGACGACGCGCGGGCCCACCGGAGAAGGGCGGGCCGCGGTCGGTATCAGCGGCGGTCCGCGCCGGAACCCGGGTCCATGCTCATGACCCCACGGCGGCGGAAATCAGATCCGCGCCGGCTCACTTCAGGAGAGTTTCCAGGTGACCGTAAGTCCCGACACCACGTTCCACGCGCTGGAGGACACCGATGTCCTCGTGAGCGCGCGATCGTTGGCCGAGTACACGGACATGTTCGGTTTGAACGGGGCTGACCTGCAGGGCCGGATCGTGGACTGCCCGGGCGGCGCGGCCAGCGCGGTGGCGGAGATCTGCGCGGCCGGTGGGGACGCGATCGCGGTGGACCCGCAGTACGCCCGGGGCGCGGACGAGCTCCGCGGCCGGATCCTCGCGGACGTCGGCCGGTCGGTGGCGCAGAAGCAGGCGCGCGAGGTGGACTTCGACTGGGACGTCCGCGGCGGCGTCGTGGGGCACGAGGCGATTCGGCGCACGGCGGCCGACCGCATGCTCGCCGACCTGGCGACCTCACCCGAGCGGTACATAGCAGGTGCGCTGCCGTCGCTGCCGTTGGCCAGTGATTCGGCCGACCTCGTGCTGTGCTCGCACCTGCTGTTCACCTACGCCGACCGGATGGATCTGTTCGACCACGTCGACGCGATCGTCGAGATGGCGCGGATTGCACCGGAGGTGCGGATCTACCCGCTGGTCGACCATCTCGGCAATCCGCTGCCGGAGCTGGTCCGCAGTGTGATAGCCCGGCTCAAGAAGGAGCGGCTGGCCAGCCGGATCGAGCCGGTCATCCGGCCGTTCCAGCTCGCGGCCACGACGCGGCTGGTGGTGGAGAGGATGAACCACCAGCGGCCCTGATCCTCAGCCCTGCGCGCCGGACGAGAGCCTGAGGATCTCCTGGCCGGTGAACGGGGAGACCTCGGCGCTGGCGACCAGCGGCTGAGGGCCGCCCACCTCGATCGTCTGGCCGGGCACGAACACGGTGCCGGTCGCCAGTGAGTAGGCCACCAGATTGCACATCTCGGAGTACACGGCCGTCGGCGCGGCGTCCACGTCCAGGCGCTCGAGGTCCATCCGGCCGAACCTGCCCATCCCCGTCGTGTAGACGCACGACGTGGACTCGGACTGCATCCCCGCCCGCACCCCGACGAGCGCCGGCGCCGGCACCGGGTTGCCCGTCACCAGATCGCGGTACGGGCCGGCCGGCAGGGTCGTCGCGGCACCGCCCACGGTGACGGCCACCGCGCCGGGGAGCGCGGTCAGTGCCGCCGTGACGTTCGCGACCGCCAACTCGCAACGGAGCGTATCGAGCCGCGGGTCGAGGTACTCGGGATCGGTGGGCTCGCCGTCGTCGCCGACCGGTCCCCACCGGAACGCCGCCACCACGACCTGGGACCGGTGCGTCTCCACCACGGCCTCGCCGCCGTTCCACGCGGCCAGGTCGCGCGTGTACTCGGCGGCCTCCGGTACGGCGGAGTCGATCGAGGAGACGATGACCGTCGCGTCCTCGATGTACACCGCCGTGGCGGGGTCGTCCTCGGTGCCGCGCTCGACCTCGTAGGAGCCCTCGAAGATCTCGGCGAGCAGTTCACCGATCTCGTCATAGCCGGGGGCGAGCCGGTCGAGCAGCACGATCGCCACGGGCGTCTGCTTCCACGACAGGTCTTCGCCGGTCTGCGGGTCGACTGCGGGCGGCTGGTCCTGCGGCTGCTCGGGCTGGCCGGGCTGCGGGGAGTCGGTCATGCACGACAGGCTAACCCGCGTCCCCGCGGCCGCGACACGCCCGGCCGCCCGGCGGGCGCTCAGTTGAGCAGGAAGTCGATCACCAGGCGCTCGAACTTGTCCTTCTGCTCGATCATCGCCCAGTGGCCGCAGCGGGAGAACGAGTGCAGCTCGGCGCGGGGCAGCTGCCGGAACGCGAAGTGCGCCTGCTCGTAGGGGAGCATGCGGTCGTCGCGGCCCCAGATGAGGAGCGTCTCCTGGCGGATCTGGGAGGCGCGGGCGTACAGCGGGGTGTAGGCGTTCTCGGGCTTGAGGATGGAGCCGAAGATCGAGTACATGCGCTCGACGGCGCCGGGCGCGGTCGCGGCCTCGGTACGGGCGCGGATCAGCTCGGGGGAGACGATCTTCTTGTTGCCGACCATCGTGTCGACCCAGGCGCCCATCTTCTCGTCGGTCGGATCGGCGAGGAACTCGAACAGGCGGCGCGAGCCCTCGCTGGGGTCGGGCGCGAACAGCGGCGCGGCGAGGCCGCCGGGGCCCATGAGAGCCATCTTGCGGACGCGGTCCGGGTAGGCCAGGGCCGTCTCGCACGCGACGTTGCCGCCCATGGAGTTGCCGACGATGTCGACCTTCTCGATGCCCTTGGCCTCGCAGAATGCGTCGATCGCCTCGGCGGCGATCATCGGGTAAGCCTTCTCCCACTCCAGGTCGGAACTCTTCCCGAAGCCCGGCATGTCGAGCAGGATGGTGTGGAACCGCTCGGCGAAGACCGGGAAGTTGCCGGAGAAGTTGGACCACGCGGTGACGCCCGGACCGGATCCGTGGAGGAACAGGACGGGCACCGCGCTCTCGGGCTCGGCGACGCTCTGTTCGCCCGCCTCGTGGTAGTGCAGCTCGAAACGGCCGGCAGTGATGGTCTTGCTGGTGGACTCGAAGTCGAGGGCGCTCATGGTCTCAACGGTACTAGAACGCGTTCTAGGAATCGCGCTGTCCCGGCAATCTAGCGGCCCGGCGAACCCGGCATCGCCCCGAAATGATGTCAGCCGCGCGGGGAGTCCCTGAAACATCCCCGCGCGGCGATGACGAGACTCTAACCCGTGACTGCGCGATGTGACAAGTCTGTAACGATTATTGCGCAGGTCACACTATGAGCATTCGAGCGCGCGTCCTGACGTGCGGGAATGTGCGACTCGAAGTGGACGACTGCACCGAACGGGGGTGGCCACAGTGATCCGAACCCCTCACCCCGTCATCCCATCACCCGCGCCATGAACGCGGTCGCATCCGGTATGGCGGCGTACACGGTCCCGCTGTGGTCGCGGTCCGGGTAGACCCGCAGCTCGAGCGGCTGGTGGTTGAGCGTCATCTCGGCCGCCAGCGACAGTGCCGAGGGGGCGGGGACGTCAACGTCGAGCAGTCCCTGGCCGAGGAAGACGGGCCGGTCGTAGCCGACGGCCGGCGTGCCCATGTAGCGCCGCAGGTGGCCGTACACGTCGGGGATCTCCTGCAGCGGCCGCGAGAGCGCCTGCGAGGTCTGGAACCCACCGACCTTCTCGCGCATCGCCGCGTAGCAGAGGGTCTCGGCGGCGTCGACCATCTCGCGCCCGGCCGGCGTGAGGTAGCTGTTGATGTTGAGCTCGGGGTGCTGATCCCGGAATCCGGCGAGAATGTACATCGCGTAGGTGTTGAGTCCGGTCGGCAGCTGTACGGGCGGGAACCCGGGTCCGCCCCACCGGAAGAGGTGCTCGATGTTGGCGGGGGCGCCGGTCGCGACCACGCCGCGGTAGTCCAGTCCCGCGGGCGCGCCGAGTTCGGTGGCGCGGACCGCGGTGTTGAGCGCGGCCCCGGCGCCCTGGGACTGGCCGACGAGTGCCCAGGCGGGGGACAGGGGCAGGCCGGCGGAGCGTGCGGCGATCACCGAGTCGACGACCGACCGGCCGGTGGCGGGCCCGTTGAGGTAGCTGAGCAGCCCGGGCGTGCCCAGGCCTACGTAGTCGGAGGCGACCACGGCGTAACCCTGGTCGAGCCAGTGGCCGAGGTACTCGGCGTCACGTTCGGAGCGGGGCTGGGTGGAGGGCGCGCAGTCGTCGCCCAGCCCGGTCGTGCCGTGCGCCCACGCGATGATCGGCCAGCCGCCCTCCGGTGCGGCACCGTGGGGCAGGAACACCGCGGACCCGGAGATCGCGGGCCGGCCGTGCTGGTCGAGGGTGCCGTAGACCTGCCGCACCGCCCGCCCGGCCTGCGGCAGGGAGAGTGACGGGTCGAGCGGGACGGTCTCCGCCGCGGCCCCCGGCGCGGGGATCGGCCGAGCCCATTCGCGGGTGTCGAGTCCGGACCAGGTGGGTGCCGGGTTGGTCGCCGCGGCGGGCGCCGCGCCGGCGGTGGGGACGGTGAGAGGGGCGACGACGACGAGGGCCGCAGCCGCCGCGCAGAGCGTCCGCGAGATTGTCGGGGAGATGAGGGAGTTCATACCCGGAGGGTAGTCCGCCGCCCGCGTCTCTCCAGACGGGTTCGCCCGTGCCACGGGCCGGTTCGAGCTGCCGGCACCGATGCGAAGTGGCGCGGGCGCGCAGCTCGGGGTCGTACGCTTCGGCCGTGGCGCGAAAGCAGATCGATATTCCCGACCTCACCGGCCAGACGTGGCTCGTCACCGGCTCGACGAGCGGGGTCGGCCTCGAGACCGCGCGGTCGGCGTCGAGGCACGGGGCGCGGGTGATCCTCGCGGTCCGGGACACCGCACGCGGTAAGCAGGTGGCGTCAGAACTCCCCGGGGACGCGCGGGTCGTGGAGACGAATCTCGCCTCCCTCGCGAGCGTGCGACGCGCGGCCGGCGAACTGACCGGCGAGGGCGGCGAGGAGATCGACGTCCTGGTCAACAACGCGGGAGCCATCACGCCTCGTCGGCGGGAGACCGAGGACGGATTCGAGATGTTGCTAGGCATCAACGCGCTGGCCCCGTTCCTGCTCACCAACCTGCTGCTGCCCGTGGTGCGTCGGCGCGTGGTGATCGTCGCGTCCAACGCTCACCACGCGGGCACCTTCGACGGCGACGACCCGCACTTCCGGCGCCGGCGGTGGACGTCCGCGGCGGCGTACGCGCAGTCCAAACTCGGAGACATGCTGTGGGGGCTCGAGCTCGAGCGGCGGCTGCGGGACGGACGTGCCGAGGCCGGCAGGGCCGGGGTCGACGTCCAGCTCACGCACCCCGGGTGGGCGGCCACCGGGATCTCCAACGCGACGGGTAACGCGACGCTGGACAAGATCGTCACCGGCGTCTGCTCCCTGTTCGCCCAGCCCGCGGCGCAGGCGGCGCTGACGACGATGAGCGCCGCGACCCGGCCGCTGCCGCCGTGCAGTTACACCGGTCCCGACGCGATGAGGCACCTGCGCGGCATGCCCACCCTCATCGGTCGGAGCGCCGAGGCCTCTGACCCTGCGGCGGCCGCGCGGTTCTGGGAGTTCGCCGCGTCCGAGACGGCGATTAACTGCAACTGAATGGTTGCATGTGGGCGCGCGGCGTGTCATCGTGGGAGGGCAGGTGCAGCCGCGACACCACTTCACCGAGCGGGAGGCACCTCGGGGGAGAGGAGAGCCCGATGAGCGATAACACCGTGCCCGTCGACGGCGACAGCGCGCCCGGAGCCGGAGTGACCAGCGATGACGTGCCCGACGAGATCGTCCGCAGCATCCACATTGAAGCCGAGGCGCGGACGGTCTGGGCGATCGTGTCGGAGCCGGGTTGGTTCATCAACGACGGCACGTGGACCGATCACGAGATCACCACAGAAGGCGACGTGTCGCGCGTCGTCGACCCGGTGCACGGCGAGTTCACGATCGGCACCGTCGAGCTCGACCCGCCGCGTCGCGCGGTGTTCCGGTGGCTCGGCGGCATGGCCGGAGAGGTCGACGAGGCGCAGGCCAACCTGGTCGAGTTCACGATCGAGGACCACGGATCGGGAGTCGTCCTGACGGTCCGCGAGACCGGCTTCGCGGGTCTGCACGGCGATGCGGCCGTCCGGCGCCGGCGGTTCGAGGAGAACTCCGAGGGCTGGGTGTCCGAGCTGGAGCTCGCGCGGGTGCGTGCCGAGGGCGGCGGATGAGCAGCCGGAAGGACGAGGTCCTGCACGACCGGCTGCTCAGCGAGGAGGCGGATGATGTGTTCGGCGCCCTCGCGGACCGGACGCGTCGCCGGGTCCTCGTCCGACTCGCCGACCGGCCCGACGACGCCGGTGCCGTGGCCCGCGATCTCGGCGTGAGCCGCCAGGCGGTCGCCAAGCACCTGCGCATCCTCACCGACTCAGGGCTCGTGCACGCGCGACCGCATCACCGTCGACAGGTACACGCCGTGCGGCCGGACCGCATCCGGGAGATCTCCGACCTCCTCGGCGCGGTGTCGCGGGGATGGGATCGTCGGCTCGAGCAGGTCAGGGAGCGCGCCGAGCGCATGGAGCGGGCCGAGCACGACGAGTCCGGCGAGTCGGTCGAGGGCGGGTCGGGCCCGGGCGCCTCTAGGTGAGGTGGTCGTACTCGCCGGCGACCCACGCCGCGTAGCGTTCGGCCGACCGCTGGACGGCGCCCCGGGCGTCGTGCGGGACGCACCCGCCGAAGTTGCTGTAGAGCCTTTCGAACTCGTACCGCGAGACGTGGTCGGCGATCCGGCGCACTACCGCCCCGGACAGCGGCATCCAGTTGGGGAACGAGCGCATGAAGGTCACCCACTCCCGGTCGGCGACCGTCCCGATGGTGTCGCCGCTGAACAGGACGCCCGCGCCATCGGGGGCGGTCCAGTGCACCACGACGCTGCCCGGGAAGTGCCCTCCGGGCTGGGACGCGCGCACGCCGGGAAGGATCTCGATCTCGCCGCCGTCCTCCGGTCCCGCCGCGTGGCCGCCGCCCCACACGATCGTGTTGTGCGGTCGCAGTCCCAGCCACTCCTCGTCCGGGGCGGAGACGTACACCGGGCAGTAGTCGAACGCGGCCGACCACAGGGACTGGACCCCGTACATGTGCGGGTGCGAGGCGATGATCGCCGACAACCCGCCCCACCCGCGGATCGCCGCGACCGCCTCGTCGCTGATGTGGTTCGGGACCTCGACCAGCACGTTCCCATGGTCGGTCCGGATGAGTGACGGTCGCTGGCCGATCCCCGGGCAGTCCTTCTGCTCCAGTCCGATCACGTCGGTCTCGCGCTCGGTGAACTCGATGGACGCACCCGCCGCCCGCGACTGCTCGGGGGTGGTCCAGCGCTGCCCGGCGACGGGCACGTACTGGCGCTCGTCCGCACAGATCGGGCACACCTCGGGCAGGGGCTCCGCCCGCTCGACCCCGCACGTCGCGCACTGGGTCACCGAACCGGGGCCCACCCCCTGAGATCCGCGGCCGGAGCCGGAGTCGGAGCCGGAGCCGGAGCCGGAGCCGAACCCGGCCGCGGCGTCGCGCGCCGCGCTCACGGCATGTCCCCCTCGATATCGACAGGGTGCCACGACTTGCCCACCTGAACCTCGATGGATCCGTCGGTGGGCCGGGTCTCGCGATGACCGGACACGGCGGACTCGAGGGCCTGCTGGGCGGTCTCATGCTCGCCGAGATCGATCGTCTGGTCAGGGGTGCGGAGGCGGTAGTGGGGCATGCCCCCAGTGTCCCCCCGCCGGACGCGGGCCGCATCCCTCGCCGGCGCCGGGGGACCCACCCCGCTGCTCGGCGGGTCTTCCCCTCGTCTCGACCACGGCGCACACTGGGAGGAGGCACCTCGTCGTCGGAAGGGCACACCATGTCGTCGTCGTCATCCTTTTCGTCACACGGTCAAGCACCGACGGCGCCGGCCGACCCCCCGTCCGGTTACCCCGACCTCGGCGCGGACCCGATCGACGGGATCCGATTGCTGCGCGCGCCGGCCGTCCCCACCGCCGTGGTGCGAGTGTCGGGCGTACCGATGTCTGAGCTGGCCGGGGTGTTCGACTCCGTCTTCGGGACCGTCCTGCCCCGCGCGTTCGAGGCCGGGCTGGCCCCCGCGGGCCCGCCCATCGCGCTGTACACCGCAGCTACCGAGGGCCCCGACTCCGTGGTGGACCTGGAGATCGGCTTCCCTCTCCGCGCACCGCTGGCCGAGCAGGTGGGGGCGGAATCGATCGAGGCCGACGGTCGACGGATCGTCGCTTCCGAACTGCCGGCCGGCGGGATCGCCGTGCTCAGCCACGTGGGCTCTTATGACGACCTCGGGCGGGCGTGGGGCGATTTCATGGGCGAGATCGCTGGGATGGGCCGCGCCCCCGGGCTGCCGTTCTGGGAGTCCTACGTCACCGAACCCTCGCCCGACATGGACCCGGCCACGCTGCGCACCGACCTGTTCTGCGCGGTGCGCACTCCCGACGACGCGGCCTGACCCGCCGGGCGGCTACTCCATCTCTTCTAGCGAACGGCCGGTCGTCTCGGGGATGAACCGCGTCACGAACAGCAGCGAGAGCAGCGCCGCGACCGCGTAGAAGCCGTAGGTGAACGACAGGCTGAACTCGGCCATCGGCGGGAATGCGGTCGACACGGCGAAATTCGCCAGCCACTGCGCGGCCGCCGCCAGTCCCAGTGCGGTGGAGCGGATCCGGTTGTTGAACATCTCGCCCAGCAGGACCCACACCGCCGGGCCCCACGACATCCCGAAGAACACGACGAACCCGTTGGCCGCGATCAGTGCGACCAGCCCGGAGGTGTCGCCGAGCTGTGGGGCGAGCTCGCCGTCCGGGCCGGCGACCATCGTGGCCTGACTGAACATCGCCGCCATCACCGCCAGGCAGACCGTCATGCCGACGGAGCCGATCATGAGCAGTCTGCGACGCCCGATCTTGTCGATGAGCGCGATCGCCACGATCGTGACCACGATGTTCGTCACGGAGGTGATGACCGACTGCGTGAACGCGTCCTCCTCGGCGAAGCCCACCGACTGCCATAACGTGGTGGAGTAGTAGAAGATCACGTTGATGCCGACGGCCTGCTGGAACACCGACAGGATGATGCCGATCCACACGAAGGGCAGGAAGTTCCATCCGCCCGGGGCGGATCAGGTCCCGCCACGACTGCCGGCGGTCCTCGCGGACGGTCGCCCGGATCTCGCGGATGCGAGAGTCGATGCCGCCCTCTTGGATGGAGCGCAGCACCCGCTTGGCCTCGTCGACCATCCCCCGGCCCACCAGGTAGCGCGGCGACTCCGGGATTATCAACGCCAGCACGCCGTAGGCGACAGCGGGGATCATCTCCGCCCAGAACATCCACCGCCACGCCGCCGCCCCGAACCACAACTCCTCGATCGCGCCCCCGGCGACTCCCGCCAGCCACGCGTCCGAGAGCAGGGCCACGAAGATGCCCGACACGATCGCCAGCTGCTGCAGCGACCCGAGGCGGCCGCGGACCGCCGGCGGGGCCACCTCAGCGATGTACGCCGGGGCGATGACCGACGCCGCGCCCACCCCGAGTCCGCCGAGGACGCGCCAGGCGATGAGGTCCCACGGGCCGAACGCGAAACCCGATCCCAGAGCACTCACGAGGAACAACACCGCCGCCAGTACCATCACCCCCGTGCGGCCCCAGCGGTCGGCCAGCCGCCCCGCCAGGTAGGCCCCCAGGATGCAGCCGAGCAACGCCGAGGACACAGTGAACCCGATCAGCCCGGCGCCGATGCCGAAGTCCTGCTGCACCGCGTCGACCGCGCCGTTGATGACCGCGGTGTCAAATCCGAACAGGAACCCGCCGAGCGCGGCGACCAGAGAGATGAGCACTACCCGGCCGGTGTGGAACGATTCCTCGTCGGACGGCTGTCGGGACGTCTGCTGTGTGGACATGCGTACCCCGCTCCCCGGGCCCGCCGGCCCTGTGACAGTGGTGAGAGGAGGGTAGGGCTGGGGCGGGAGAGGCGCAACCGACGAGGAGGCCGACCGGGAAATACCCCGGTGCGCGCCCGCGGCGTGAGAACGCGTTCTAGGCTCGGGTCACCTCGTCGTCGTCACCGAAAGGCCACCCACCATGAGCGCCGCAGCCACCGCACCCGAGCAGATCCGCGCCACCGCGCAGTCATACGTCGACGCGCTCGTCGCCGGCGACCTCGAGGCCGTCATGGCCCTCTACGCCGACGACGCCACCGTCGAGGACCCCGTCGGCGGCGGCAACGTGCACGAGGGCGCGGAGGCGATCCGCGCGTTCTACTCGAGCGTCACCGCGCTGAAGATCGACGCGAAGGTCCTCGAGACCCGCGTGTGCGGCAACGACCTGCTGTTCAACTTCGAGATCACCACCCACTTCGACGGGGGCTCCAAGGCGACCATCAACGTGTGGGACCTCATGGTCCACGACGCGCAGGGCAAGGTCTCCTCCATGCGCGCCTACTGGACCCCGGAGAACATGAGCTGAGCGCGCACCGGCCGGGGGCGGCGGCGAACGGCCGTCGCCTGCCCGCCCGGGGCGGGACCTACGACCCGCCCTGGCCTCCCGCGCCCTGGGGGACGTTCTCCGACGGCTGGACCACGACCAGGCCCTGCCCGCCGAACCCCAACTGGAACGTCTCGCCGGACCCGCCGCGGATCAGCGACCGCAGGCCGCCGGTGTCCACGCGCACGTCCATCGACACCCCGGCCGTCCACAACACCACGGCCTGCGGATCGGCGAAGGTCGGCGCCCCGGCGACGTCCAGCGCCACCGGCTGACCCTTGGTCGTCACCGCGACGAAGCCCGTCCCGCGCAGGGAGACGTTGAACAGGCCGCCGGTCATCACGGCGCCCTTCGCGGCGATGCGGTGGATGTCCCACGCGAAGCCCTCGGAGAAGGACAGGACGCTCGCGCCGTTCACCGAGATCATGTCGTCCTCGAGGTACAGCACCTGGACCTCGGAGGCCTGGTCGGCCAGGAACAGTTCGCCGCGGCCGGAGCAGCGCATGAGCGGCACGCCCTCGCCGGTGGCGGCGGCCTTGAACATCTTGCCGAGCCCGCCGCTGCCGATGTTCTCGAACCCGATCTGCCCCTGGTAAGCGACCATCGACCCGGTCCGCGCGAGGATCGGCTGGTCGGCGAGGGTCACCTTGAGCATCTTGGAGTTCTGGAGCGCGAACGGGCGGCTCGTCTCCGCCTCCCGGGCGTTCTGGAAGAGGTCGCCGTGGATCATGGCGTCGACGCTATTTGCGCTGCGCTAGCGTGGAACGCATGATCACCGCAATCGTCTTCGTCCACGCCGAGACGGCGCGGATCCCCGAGGTCGCCTCCGCCATCGCCGAGATCGACGGCGTGTCCGAGGTGTACTCCGTCACCGGCACCATCGACCTCATCGTGCTGGTCCGCGCGCGGCGCAACGAGGAGATCGCCGACATCGTCTCCGACCGCCTCAACAAGGTCCCCGGCGTGCTGGACACCGAGACGCACATCGCGTTCCGCACCCAGTCCAAGCATGATCTCGAGGCCGCGTTCTCGATCGGTTACGAGGACTGACCGCTCATCTGCTGCAGACGGGCGAGCCGGTGTGCCCGGCGCCGCGCGCGCTTCAGCTCGGCGAGCAGGTCGGGGCCACTCCACCGGCGGCGGTTCTCGCCGTCTGCCTCCGCCTCGCGCACCAACTCCACCATCCGCTCGCAGGCCGGCGCCGACAGCCCGAGCTGACCGGCCATCTTCACGACCTTGCCCTGCAGGACGTCGATCTCGGTGGGCCGGCCGCGCAGCAGGTCGTCATTCATGGACGAGGTGCCGTCGGCGTCGACCCGCATCGCGGCCCGACCGAGTAGGCGGAACAGCGGGGTGGGCAGGCGCATCACGATCGGCAGGGCGCCGGCGGGCACCGCGAGGGGCACCCGGGGCACCACGCCGGCCGCGGTGAACACCCGGTTCGCCTCGGCTTGGCACAGGGCGACGCAACACCGCAGGTCGCGGTCGAGCAGTTCGGTGCGCAGCGGCAGGCCGGAGAGGGCCTGGACGGCGTTGTTGAGGTTCATGAGGATCTTGCCGTGCAGGACGGCCTGGATGTCGTCGGTGGGACGCAGCGGCAGGCCGGCCTCGGCGGCTGTGCGCAGCAGTGGGCCGAGCCTCGGGTGCTCGGCGATCCGGATCTCACCGGTTGACGTGCGGCGGTAGGTGGCGGGCCCGGTGCGGACGACGTTGAACGGCACGACGCCGGCGATCACCGGCGCGGAGTCGACGCCTTCGCGGATGAGGTCGGCGGTGTGCAGCCCGTTCTGCAGACCGACCACGAGGGTGGTGGGTCGCAGGAGCGGTGCGAACTCTGCGGTGGCGGTGGCGGTCTGCCCGGCTTTGGTGCACATCAGAACGACGTCGGCGCGACGGACCGAGTCCGGGGTGTCGGCCAGGGTGAGCATGTCGGCGGGGACGTGCAGGCGGCCGTCCTCGTTGCCGCCCGCCTCCACGGTGAGCCCCAGTTCGCGGATGGGGTCGAGGACGTGGGGTCGCCCGACGAGGGTCACGTCGGCGTGGCGGGCGAGTCGGCCGCCGAGGTAGCAGCCGACCACGCCCGCGCCGATGACGGTGATCCGGAGTGGGCGATCGGGGCTGGTCATGGTGGTGCAGACGTTACGACACGCACGGCCGCGCGGCAGGCGTTCGCGGTACGTGACCGTGCCGGTAAGCGCGAGGGGAGCGGCGCGGGCGTGCGAGGGGAGTGGGGGCGGGCGTCAGCGGTGCCGGGGCCGCAGGACGACCTCGGTGGGGTGGGCGTCCGGAGTGGACTCCAACGCGTGCCGGACGGCGGTGGCTACGGAGTCGGCGCTGAGGTAGGAGCCGGGGTCGTAGGTGCCGCCCTCCGCCGCGACGATCGCGCGCTGCATGTCCGTGTCGACGCGGCCGGGGTGGATCGATGTGACGCGTAGGTCGGGTTCTTCGCCGCGGAGGGTGTCGGTGACGGCGCGCAGCGCGAACTTGGAGGCGCTGTAGGAGCCCCAGCCGGGCTTGGCGGTGGTCCCCGCGCCGGAGTTGACGACGACGAGGTGTCCGCCTGCCGCGCGCAGCGCCGGGAGCAGTGCCCGGGTCAGCTCGACCACGGCCAGCACGTTGACCTCGAACGCCCGGCGCCACTGCTCGGCGTCGGTGTGTTCGATCCGGCCGAGATCGGCGACCCCGGCACAGTGGACGAGCCCGTCGAGCGTGCTGAGGCCGTCGGCGACGCGGGCGACCCCGTCGGCGGTGGTGAGGTCGGCCTCGACGATGTCGACGGAACGGCCGTCGTCCGGGTGCGCGGAGCGGCAGTCGGCGGCGACGGCCCGCAGCGCGTCGGCGTCGCGGCCCACCAGGACCAGGTCGTGGCTGCCGGCCAGGGCGCGGGCGGTCGCCGCCCCGATCCCGCGGGAGGCGCCGG
>NZ_KV823866.1:0-6950 GCF_001815995.1 Dietzia sp. HMSC21D01
CTCAGGCGGGCGGCGGGCGCGGCTCGGCGAGTCGGCGTCATGACGTCAACCCTGCCGCACCCCCGTGGCGCCCCGCCGCCCGGGTCAGACGGTCGATCGGCCGACGGCCCGGATCGGTGGGGTCAGATCGGTGGGTCAGATCGGTGGGGTCAGATCCTCACGAGCATCTTGCCCACGTTCGCGCCCTTCATCAGGTCGAGGAACGCGTCGACCGAGTTGTCGATCCCCTCGACCACCGTCTCGTCGAACTTCAGCTCGCCTGAGGCCACCCACGGTCCCACCTTCTCGGCGAACTCCTTGAAGAGATGCATGTAGTTGTTCGCCGTGAAGCCCTGCAGCGTCAGCCCGCGGGTGACGGCGTACCAGAGGTTGTCCGGGCCGGGCCTGCGCTCGGCGTCGTTGTACGAGCTGATCGCGCCGCACAGGGCCAGGCGGCCACCGTCGTTCATCAGATCCAGCGCGGCCTCCAGGTGATCGCCGCCGACGTTGTCGAAGTAGACGTCGATCCCCTCGCCGTTCTCGCTGCCGAAGTGCTCGCGCAGGAGCTTCCGGACCGGGCCTTCCTTGTAGTTGATCGCCGCGTCGAATCCGTAGCGCTCGATGCAGGTGGCCACCTTCTCCGGGCTGCCGGCCGAGCCGACGACCTTCGAGGCGCCCATGAGCTTGGCGATCTGTCCCACCGCCGAACCGACCGACCCGGCCGCGCCGGAGACGAACACGCTCTCGCCGGCCTGGAACCGGCCGATGTGCAGCAGTCCCACGTAGGCGCTGAGGCCCGTGGTCCCCAGGACGCCGAGGTACGCCGAGATCGGCACCCCGTCCATCTCCTGCACCACGCGGAACTGCCGGGCGTCGCCCTGGGCGACGTCGCGCCAGCCGTCGTTGTGCAGGACCACCGCGCCGACGGGGTGGTCGTCCGATCGGGACTCCACCACGCGGCCCACGGCCGCGCCGGTCATGGTCTCGTCGAGCTCGAACGGCGGGATGTAGGAGCGTCCCTCGTTCATCCGGCCCCGCATGTAGGGATCCACCGAGATGAACTCGTTGGCCACCCGGACCTCGCCCTCGGCGAGCTCGGGGAGGTCGACGGTGACCGTGCGGAAATTGTCGTGGGTCGGCCATCCGGTGGGACGGCTCGCGAGCTGGATCTGCGTACTGGTCGTCATCTCTACTGTCTACGCGCCCTCGCGGCGGGGCTGCCACCGGCAGGACCTCTAGTACGCTGAGCCCTCGTGCAGGACCAGTCCCTTCCCGATCCGACCTCGGCGACGCTCCCCGACGAGCGCGTGCGCGGCGAGATCGTCAACGACTCCCACACCTTCCGCCGGGCCGTGGCCGACCTGCGCCAGGGGCTGAGCCAGCGCGAACTGTGGCTGTCCCTGGGCTGGCAGGACATCAAGCAGCGCTACCGCCGCTCTACCCTCGGCCCGCTGTGGATCACCATCGCCACCGGCGTCATGGCCGTGGCGCTCGGCCTGCTGTACTCGATCCTCTTCCAGATCCCGCTCGCCGACTTTCTCCCGCACGTCACCGTGGGCCTCATCATGTGGGGCTTCATCTCCGGCTGCATCAAGGAGGGCGCCGAGGTCTTCATCGCCAACGAGGGCCTCATCAAGCAGCTCCCCAGCGCCCTGAGCGTGCACGTCTACCGGCTGGTGTGGCGGCAGTTCCTGTTCCTGTGCCACAACCTGGTCATCTGGGTGGTGCTCATGGTGGTCTTCCCGCGGCCGCTGGGCTGGGAGCTCCTGCTGTCCGTGCTGGGGCTGGCGGTGCTCATGGTCAACGGTGTGTGGGTGTCCATGCTTTTCGGCATCCTCGCCACCCGGTTCCGGGACATCGCCCCTCTGCTGGACTCGATGGTGCAGCTGCTGTTCTACATGACCCCCATCGTGTGGACCACGCAGACGCTGTACGAGCAGGGCGGGCAGATCGCCGACCGCGCCCGCATCGCCGAGATCAACCCGCTCTACCACTACCTGGAGATCGTCCGCGCGCCCATGCTCGGCCAGTCCGTCGACGCCTACCACTGGTGGATCGTCCTGGCCTGCACGGCCGTCGGGTTGCTCCTGGCGTTCGTGGCGCTGCGCCGGTTCCGCTCCCGAGTCCCGTACTGGGTGTAGGAGGTACATCCCATGAGCTCCGTCGCGCCCACCCCCGGCGGCGTGTCCATCGACTGCGTGGACGCGTGCGTGGATTTCCCGATCTTCGACGCCAAATCGCGCTCCCTCAAGAAGGCGGTCCTCGGCTCCGCGGGGGGCGCGATCGGCCGGAACGCGTCCAACGTCGTCGTCGTCGAGGCCCTCAAGGACATCACCCTCTCCCTCCGCGAGGGGGACCGCGTGGGCCTGGTCGGGCACAACGGTGCCGGCAAGTCAACGCTGCTGCGGCTGCTGTCCGGCATCTACGAACCCACTCGCGGCGCGGCGCGGATCCGCGGCCGCGTGGCGCCCGTGTTCGACCTGGGCGTGGGCATGGACCCCGAGATCTCGGGGTACGAGAACATCATCATCCGCGGACTGTTCCTCGGCCAGACGCGCAAGCAGATGAAGGCCAAGGTCGACGAGATCGCCGACTTCACCGAGCTCGGCGACTACCTGGACATGCCGCTGCGCACCTACTCCACCGGCATGCGCGTGCGGCTGGCCATGGGCGTGGTGACCTCGATCGACCCCGAGATCCTTCTGCTCGACGAGGGCATCGGCGCCGTGGACGCGGAGTTCATGAAGAAGGCGCGGGTCAAGCTCGCCGACCTCGTCTCCCGCTCGGGCATCCTGGTCTTCGCCTCCCACTCCAATGAGTTCCTCGCGCAGCTGTGCGACTCGGCCATGTGGATCGACCACGGTCGCATCCGCCAGCGCGGCAGCATCGAGGAGATCGTCACCGCCTACGAGGGCCCCGAGGCCGGCCGCTCGATCGGCGAGTACATCGGCAGGATGCGTCATGAGAGCTGAGGGCGGGGCCGCCGCGGGAGACGCGGGCCGAAAAGCGGCCGACGCCCGCCGGGTCGTGGCCGTCGTGGTCACCCACCGCCGGCTCGAGCAGCTGCGCGAGTCCCTGGCCGTCGTGTGCGGCCAGACCCGCCCGATCGACCACCTGGTGGTGGTGGACAACGCCGACGAGCACGCCGTACGCGAGCTCGTCGAGTCGCAGCCGGTCGAGGCCACGTACATCGGCTCCAAGCACAACCTCGGCGGCGCGGGCGGCTTCGCACTGGGCATGCTGCACGCGCTGGCCACCGGCGCGGACCTCGTGTGGTGCGCGGACGACGACGGCCGCCCCGAGGGCCCCGACGTCCTGGCCACGCTGCTGCACTGCATGGACCGCCACGGCCTGGCCGAGGTCTCGCCGGTGGTGTGCGACCTCGCCGACCCCGACCGACTGGCCTTCCCCCTGCGGCGCGGCGTGGTGTGGCGGCGTCGGCGCTCGGAGCTGTTCACCGGAGCGGGCGCGGCCGGCGACGGGGAGACCACCGAAGACCTGCTGCCCGGCATCGCGTCGCTGTTCAACGGCGCCCTGTTCACCGCCGAGTGCCTGGACCGCGTGGGCGTGCCCGACCTGCGCCTGTTCATCCGCGGCGACGAGGTCGAGGTGCACCGGCGCCTGGTCCGCTCGGGGCTGCCGTTCGGCACGTGCCTGACCACCGCGTACCTGCACCCGCAGGGCTCGGACGAGTTCAAGCCGATCCTCGGCGGCCGCATGCACACGCAGTTCCCCGACGACCCGGTCAAGCGGCACTTCACCTACCGCAACCGCGGTTACGTCCTCACCCAGCCCGGCAACCGGCGGCTCATCCCGCAGGAGATCGTGCGATTCGGCTGGTACTTCCTCGTCTCGCGGCGTGATCCGGCGGGGTTCCGCGAGTGGCTGCGCCTGCAGCGCATGGGCGCGGGCGAGCGGTTCGAGAAGCCCGGCGCCTGACCCGCGAGAATCCGCTACCCCGACTCCGGATCCGCTACGCCCTGAGGGGTAGCGGATCCCGAGGGAAGGTAGCGGATTCGGGGGGCCGGGCCCGGGTGCCCGAGTGCCGGCATGCGGCAGGATGGGGGCATGACCGACTGGATCGCGCTGCAGTCCCGCGCCGCCGACCTCTACGACGAGGTGCTGCCCGCCGTCACCGACTGGGACGCCGCCACCCCGTGTAGCGACTGGACCACGCGCGAGGTGCTGGCCCACGTGGTGGACGAGCAGCTGTGGGTGCCTGGCCTGCTCGCCGGCGGCACGGTCGACGAGGTGGCCGACGACCTCGAGGACCGCCTGCGTCGCCTGCGCGACGCCTCGGGGCCGGAACTGGTGGCGGACTGGGAGTCGGTGAAGGCGCCGGTGGGCGCGGCGTGGCGGGGGACGTGCGCCGGCGGCGCGGACACAGAGGTGCACCTGTCGTACGGGCTCGCGCCCGTGAAGCACTACCTGGCCCAGCAGGTGTTCGACCTGGCCGTCCACGCGTGGGACATCGCCTCCTCGCAGGGCATGGACCTGCGCTGGGGCGACGATCTCGAGCGGGCCGTGTTGGAGTTCGTGCGGACGGACCTCGCCGAGAACCCGGCCCCGGAGCTGTTCGACCCCGCGGTCCCGGGCTTCGACGGCCCGGACGTGTCGGCGCGGGACGAGGCGCTCGCGCTCACCGGCCGCGACCCCTCGGCCTGGCCGGCCCGGTAGCCGCGGGGCCGCGGCGCCGCGCTCGTCAGGCCTCGCGCAGAGCCGCCATCGGACACTTGGCGACGGCCTTGCGGGCGCGCTTCTCGTGCTCGGAGGGGATGTCGTCGACCAGCAGGCGCACCACCTCGTCGTCGTCATCCAGCGCGAACACCGCCGGCGCCAGTCCCACACACACGGCCTGGCCCTCGCACCGGTCCGGATCCACGATGATCCTCATGTCACGCCTCCCCGCCGAGGGCCAGGGGCCCCGTAGTCGATGGTCGTGGCCCTGAAAGTAGACAAAGGTTGTTCCCGTGTCCAGAGATTGCGTGGGATTGCCGGGTGCGCCGAACTGACTCCCCGGTAAGTTACTATCGGTCGGTGCCCAAGACCCTGCTGCACCGCTACACCTCGAGCCCCCGGGCGTTCCCCGTCCTGGCCTCGCTCTACCCGCCGCTGCTGGGGTCGGGGATCCGCATCCGGCACGTCGCCCCGGACTGGACCCGCGGCGAGCTGAACATGCACGTGGCGCCGTGGACCGCCAACACCAACGGCACCGCGTTCGGCGGCGCGCTGTTCGCCGCGACCGACGTCCTCTACGGGGCGCTGCTGTCCGGGCAACTGGGCGGCGGCTACCAGGTGTGGACCAAGAGCGCGACGATCGACTTCCGCTCCCCCGGCCGCGGCCGACTCCGGTGCGTCGTCGAGGTGCCGCACGCGGAGGCGGACTCGATCCGCGAACAGCTGACCACACGGTCCAGCACCAGCGTGGTCCACACCGCGGTCGTGACCGACAGCCGCGGCAGGACGGTCGTCGAGGCGCGACACACAATGTTCATCCGACGCCGCAAGTAGCGCCGCCACCTGCGCGAACGTATCCGTGCCGACGGGCGGCGAGCATCCGTCGGGGGGTCGACACCGCCGCGCGCGGGTAGGATGATCCGGTCAACCGGCCCTCCCCGGAAAGGAAACCCCGTTGGGAGCCACCCCGCTCGCATGGTCGTTGTCAGTCGGCCTGATCGTCGCACTCCTCCTGTTCGACTACTTCTTCCATGTGCGCAAGGAGCACATTCCCACGATCAAAGAGTCGGCCATCTGGTCCTCGCTCTACGTGGGCGTCGCGGTCCTGTTCGGCTTCGCCGTGTGGATCTTCGGCGGCACGGACATGGGTATCGAGTACTTCGCCGGGTACCTCACCGAGAAGGCGCTCTCGGTGGACAACCTGTTCGTGTTCCTCCTGCTGTTGACGAGCTTCAAGGTGCCCAAGGCGGGTCAGCAGAAGGCGCTGCTGTTCGGCATCGTCTTCTCGATCATCGCCCGCACCGCGTTCATCTTCGTGGGCGCCGCACTGCTCAACCAGTTCAGCGCGCTGTTCTACGTGTTCGGCCTGTTCCTCATCGTCACCGCCGGCCGCCTGCTGGCCGAGGATGACGAGGACGACGACGAGGTCGACAACGTCATGGTCCGGTTCGCCAAGAAGGTCATCCCAGCGACCGATCACTACGACCACGACAAGCTGTTCACCGTCGAGAACGGCAAGCGCGTCATGACGCCCATGATGATCGTCATGGTCGCCATCGGCGGCACCGACATCATGTTCGCGCTGGACTCGATCCCCGCAATCTTCGGCCTCACCCAGAACGTCTTCATCGTCTTCACCGCCACCACGTTCTCGCTGCTCGGCCTGCGCCAGCTGTACTTCCTGCTGGAGGGCCTGCTCGACCGGCTGGTCTACCTCAAGTACGGCCTGGCGGCGATCCTGGGCTTCATCGGCGTCAAGCTGGTGCTGCACGCCCTGCACGAGAACAACCTGCCGTTCATCAACGGTGGCGAGCACGTCGACGTGGTCGAGGTGCCCACGCTGCTGTCGCTGGGCGTGATCGTGGTGGTGCTCGTCGTGACCATCGTGGCGTCGCTGGTCAGCCCCGCCGGCAAGGCCCTCACCGTCCTGGGCAACCTCAAGCGTTACTCGCGGGAGTACCTCAACAAGGACTTCACCGACGACCCGGTCGAGCGCGCCCGGCTGTGGAGCAAGATCCTCGAGAACGAGGACAAGCTCGGCACGATCGACCGCAAGTACTTCGGCAGCGAGGGCGACGTGTGGGAGCTCGAGCAGCTCCTGCGCCGGGTCTGGGACGAGCAGGGCCGCTACGAGAAGGCCACCGACTACACCCGCTGATCCGCCGTACCCACGGCATCCCGGCCCGCGGCCTCAGCGCCGCGGGCCGGACCACATCCCGTGCGGGTCGGCCGCGGGGTCATCGGCCGGCGGGTAGCGGACCTCGGACGACGGCCACCGGGCCCGCAGCACGGCG
>NZ_KV823867.1:0-1973 GCF_001815995.1 Dietzia sp. HMSC21D01
GGCCGGGCCCGCGGGCGTCCTCGACGCACTCGCCGCCTCGGCCGTGGCCATGTCCGTGGGCGCGCGGGCCGAGCACGTCGCCGCGGCCCTGCGTTCGTTCACGGTGGGCGCCCATCGCGCCGAGCCGGTGGCGACCATCGACGGGATCACCTACATCGACGACTCCAAGGCCACCAATCCGCACGCCGCCCGCACCTCGCTGCTGGCGGGCGGACCGATGGTGTGGATCGCCGGCGGACTGCTCAAGGGCGCCGACGTCGAGCCGCTGGTCGCCGAGGTCGCCGATGTCCTGCGCGGAGTGGTCCTCATCGGCCGCGACCGCGGGCGGATCGCCGGGGCATTGGCCCGACACGCGCCGACGGTGCCCGTGGTGGAGCTGGCCTCGGGAGACGATGACGACGCTGCGGGTCCCGACGAGCCGCAGCAGACGATGGACCGCGCGGTCGCCGAGGCCGCGCGGATGGCCACCGGAGGCGACACCGTGTTGCTCGCCCCGGCTGCCGCGTCGATGGACATGTTCACCGACTACGGCCACCGGGGGCGCAGCTTCGTCCTCGCCGTGGGCCGCGTGGCCGGGAGGTAGGGGCTATGGCACTGCGAGACAAGGCGGCACCGCGAGACAACGCACCTCACGAGCGGGCGGACGGCCCGGACCGGGCCGATCGGCCCGACCTGCTCGGGCGTATCGCCGCGCCACTGGCCGCGATCAACCGGGCGCCCCTGACGTCGTACCACGTGGTCATGGTGGTCACGGCCCTGCTCACGGTCATCGGACTGGGCATGGTGCTGTCCAGTTCCAACGTGCTGGCCTTCTCCGGCGGTGGCACGCCGTTCGACATCTTCCTGCGCCAGGCGATGTTCGTCCTCATCGGCTGGATGGGCTTCGTCCTGGCCCTGCGCCTGCGCATCGAACTGCTGCGTGCGGCGGCGTTCCCGCTGCTGCTCGTGTCCATCGGTTTGCTCGTCGCGGTGCTGATCCCCGGCATCGGTTCCGAGATCAACGGCTCCCGCGGCTGGATCGACCTCGGCATCTTCTCGATCCAGCCCGCCGAGATCGCCAAGTTCGCCCTCATCGTCTGGGCGTCGTCCGTGGTCGCCAAGCGCGTGCGGACGGGCTACTGGCTGGACCTGCTCTTCCCGGCGGTCGTCGGGTACCTCATCGTGGCTGTCCTCGTCGTCGTCGCCCCCGACCTGGGCATGGCGACCGCGGTGACCATCGCGTTCCTGTGCATCCTGTGGTTCTCCGGCTACCCGGCGCGGCACTTCGCGTGGGTGATCGCCGTCGGCGTCGTCGTCTTCGGCGTCCTCGCGGTGGCGTTCGCCTACCGCTTCGAGCGGATCCGGACCTACCTCGACACGTTCCGCGGGGACTTCTCCAACCCCCAGGGCGCGGCGTACCAGTCGTACCAGGGCATGCTCTCCCTGGCCGACGGCGGACTGTTCGGCGTCGGCCTGGGTCAGTCCAGCGCCAAGTGGTTCTACCTGCCGGAGGCCACCAACGACTTTATCTTCGCCATCATCGGCGAGGAGCTCGGCTGGTTCGGCGCCGCGGTCGTCGTCTCGCTCTACCTCACCCTCGGCTGGGTCGGCATGCGGATCGCCATGCGCTCGGTGGACCCGTTCCGCCGCCTGCTCGCCGGCACCATCTCCGCGACGATCGTCCTGCAGGCGTTCATCAACATCGGCTACGTCGTGGGACTGCTCCCGGTGACCGGCCTGCAGCTGCCGCTCATCTCCAACGGCGGTACCTCCGCGGTCGTCACGCTCACCTCCCTCGGGCTGCTCGCCAACTGCGCCCGGCACGAGCCGGAGGCCATCTCCGCGATCCTCAGCTCCCCGAACCGCCGTCGGCACCGGTGGTTCTCCCTGCCCGACCCGCGCCCCTACCGGCCCGAGCGCCCCGTCCCCGCCTCGTCGGCGCCCGGTCGCTCGAGCGAGGGCGCCCGGCGGTACGGCGACCCCGTCACCCGCCG
>NZ_KV823868.1:0-14912 GCF_001815995.1 Dietzia sp. HMSC21D01
TGGCGGGGAGCTCGTCGTCGTCGTCGCCCCCGGTCGTGGCCCCGGGCGCACCGTCCGCGGCACCGGACGCGTCCTCGTCCTCCTGCGTCTGCCCGGCGGCCTCCGCCTCCGCGGCCGCCTGCGCCTCGGCGCGGCGGCGCTCGTTGTCCTCGTACGGGTCCTGCAGCGCGGCGATCTGCACCGCCTCGATGCTCCCCGCCAGCCCGCCGGGCAGCTCGGTGCCCGCCGCGGCCGCCGCGTCCGTGAGCAGCGCACCACCCTCGGCGGACCCCTCGACCAGGCCGTGCCAGAAGTCCAACTCGTGCGGGTAGAGCTCGCCCGCGTCCTGACGCTCGTCCAGCGCGGCGAAGTATCCGCCCGCGAACTGCAGGCTCAGAACGGGGAAGATGTACTCGGGGATCGCGATCGACCCCAACCCGATCGTGCCCGAGCCGACCGACCCGGTGGGGTTGACGTACACCGATCCCGGCAGGCTGCCCGACGACGCGACCGACGCCGCCGCCGACCCGCCCGCCACGCCCACGGCCTCGAGCGGCGCCACCGAACCCACGACCTCGCCGACCGACTGCGCGCCGTCGACCACCGGGGCGCTGCCCGTGTCCCGCAGGGCCTCCGAGCCCAGGCCCCCGCCGCCGA
Source organism: Dietzia sp. HMSC21D01 (assembly GCF_001815995.1). Taxonomy (NCBI): domain Bacteria; kingdom Bacillati; phylum Actinomycetota; class Actinomycetes; order Mycobacteriales; family Dietziaceae; genus Dietzia; species Dietzia sp. HMSC21D01. The sequence continues at coordinate 637 of NZ_KV823868.1, forward strand.
TGACGATCTCGTCCGGCAGCTGGCCGATCAGCTGGTCCACGCTCGACACGCCCGTCTCGGGCAGCGTCGACCCCGCCCCCGGGGTGGGATCGTCCTGGGCCAGTGCCACGGCGGGCACGGAGACGGCCGCCACCACGGCGGCGGTGACGGCGGCGCCGAGGCGCCAGGTCCGGGCTCCGGGACCACTGGGCTGGGACATCACGACTAGGCCTCTCGTCACACGGCGGGCCCGTCGACCCGCGCACGGGTGAGCGTACTACTGCGGGATCGTGCTACTGCAGAGCCGAGGTCAGTCGGGCGACGTTGTCCACGTACCGACCCGCCCACGGCCGACTCATCCAGGCCTCCAACCCCAGGGTCGTGCACTCCTGGAGGTAGTCGTCCACGACGTCGTTGAGCTCCGACACCGCCTCCCCGCCGAGCACCAGCATGCTCACCTCGAAGTTGAGGTTGAACGACCGCTGGTCCATGTTGCTCGAGCCCACGACGCCCGCGTAGTCGTCGATGAGCACCGTCTTGGTGTGCAGCACGGCCGGCGAACGGAAGCGATGGATCACCACCCCGGCCTCCAACAACGCCCGGAAGTACGACCGCTGCGCGTGGTGCACGAGGAACTGGTCGGCGTGCTCCGGCACGAACACCTCCACCGACACCCCGCGGAACGACGCGGACGTGAGCACGTGCAGCAGCGCCTCGTCCGGCACGAAGTACGGGCTGACGATCCGGATCCGCTCCTGCGCGTGCGAGATGAGCTGGGTGAACATCCGCAGTCCCGGCTGCGTGCGGTACCCCGGTCCCGACGGCACCAGCTGGAACGCGCTGACCGGGTCCCCCGCCGTCGGGTCGCCGCCCTTACGGCCCGGGGCCAGCGGGGCGCCGAGCGCCAACTGCTCGAGCGTCCCGATGACCTCCCCCGACTCGGTGAACCAGTCCACCGCGAACACGCCGTCCATCGCCTGCACGATCTCCCCGCGGACCTCCATCATGAGGTCGACCCACTCGCGACCGAGCCGGGCGTTGCGGCTGCTCCCGTAGTGGCGCTCGATGAGGTTCTGCGAGCCGATGAAGCCGTGCTCGCCGTCCACGATGAGCATCTTGCGGTGATTGCGCAGGTCCGGGCGGCGGAAGCGGCCCCGGAACGGGTTGACCGGGAGCATGAGATGGAACTCCACGGGCGTCTTGCGCAGCTTCTTCCGCAGCCTGGTGAACCCCCGGTAGCGCAGGGACCCCAGGTGGTCCACCAGGACCCGCACCGCGACGCCCCGCTCCGCCGCCTCGACCGCGGCCGTGAAGAACTCGTCGGTCTCGCCGTCCCACGACTGCGCGTAGAACTCGATGTGCACGTGGTCGCGGGCCGCGCGCACCGCCTCAGTCATCGCCGCGAGCGACCGGCTGTAGTCCGAGTGCAGGGCCACGAAATCCCCGGACATCGCGGGGATCGCGGTGAGGGTCCGGTTCATCTCCAGGATGGTGCGCACGCCCGGCGCGACGCCCACGCCATCGGGGACGGTGGGCCGCTGCCTCAGCGCGTCGGCGTACAGCCGGTTGGCCTCGGCCTGGATGACGTGACGCCGGCCGGTGATGTACGGGTTGCCCAGGAGCAGGAACAGCGGCACGCCGACGACCGGGATGAACAGGATCGCCAGCAGCCAAGCCTGCGACGAGGACGGCTGCCGGTTCTCCGGCACCATCCCCAGCGCGAGGATCTTGATGACGTACTCGGTGATGAGCAGCGCGGAGGTGACACCCTCGGGGAAGGGGAGGAACGCGAGGCGATCGACGGCGGGGTTCACGCCGTCGGACGGGTCAGGACCGTGCCGAACGCCAGGGCTCGGGGGTCGATGACCGCGCCCCCGCGCATCGTCCACCGCACCACGCCCGCCAACGCACGCTGCGCGTACACCGAGTCCGCGGAACCCAGCTCGCGGGCCCCGGGCAGCACGACGAACGCCTCGTCGTCGGCGACCGCGGCGAAGTCCGCCCGCAATCCCTCCCGGATCTCCCCGCGATCGCTCAGCCCCACCACCGCGGCCGTGCTCCCGGCCATCCAGCGCGCGACGTCCGCCAGATCGAACCCGCGGCGCCGCGCCTCGGTCCACACCACCGACAACCCCAGGCGGGCCGAGGCCACGGCGTCGATGGTGCCGTCCCGCAGCGCGCCCCACAGCAGCTCGCGGTTGGCGGCGTCGCGGATAGGCGGATCGAGCCGCGCGACCTCCGATCCGCCGTGGGTGACCTCCGAGACCAGCGCCAGCATGTGGGGACTCGTCGAGGCCGTCACGGCCAGGCCCTCCGCCCGGGCGTCGCGCAGCAGGGGCAGCTCCTCGTGGTCGGCGACCGCGCGCACGTGCAAGCGACCGCCGGTCCGGCGGCAGACCCCCAGCAGCCCGGACAGATCGTCCACGCTGGCGTCCACCGCGAAGAGCCCGCCGTGTGCGGCGACCTCCTCCGCGGCCGCGACCAGTTGCGCGTGGTCCAGCGTCGGCGTGCCCTCCACGCCCTTCCCGGCGGCCACGGCGGACACCCCGAACACCCCGCGGTCCAGCAGGTCGCCGAGCCGGCCCAGGTTGTCCGGCACCGCCGCGCCCCACAGCCCGACGTCGACGGTCGACTCTCCGGTGACCTCGTCGCGCCAGCGATCCACGTCCTCCGGGCGGATGGCGACCGGGTCGCCGTCGGTGCCGTAGTCCACGACCGTGGTGATCCCGCCCTGCGCTGCGGAGCGCGTGCCGACCGCGACGTCCTCGGTACTCACGTGCGGGTCGACGAGACCAGGCATGAGGACGACGTCATCCCCCAGGTCGATCGTGTGGTCACCGGCCAGGCCGATGTCCCGTGCTTCCGAGCCCGTCCGCACCGACGTGATGACGCCCCCGTCCACCGTCACCGCCGCCTGCTGGATGCGGCCGTCGACCACCGCGCGGCGGGCGTGGATCAGGAGTTCGTACTGAGCCACGGAAGGCTCCTTCCGGTTTCTCGGACGTTGACGGGCACCCTCGATGTGGCCATTGTCCCCTACCGCGTGCTCCCACGCGGCGGCGCGGCCGGATAGCGTTAACCCGACAGACCACCGCCCAGGAGGACCCCCATGACCGACACCCCCGCCGGATTCATCCCCACCGCGGACCTCGTCGACGAGATCGGCGAGGACGTCCGCAGCTGCGACCTCCAGTTCCGCGACCTCGGCGGACGCACGGAGTTCTCCGGACGAATCTCGACCGTGCGCTGCTTCCAGGACAACGCACTGCTCAAGAGCATCCTGGGCGAGCCCGGCGAGGGGCGCGTCCTCGTGATCGACGGCGGCGCGAGTCTGCACACCGCGCTGGTGGGCGACATCATCGCCGAGCTCGGCCGCTCGAGCGGCTGGGCCGGCGTCGTGGTGAACGGCGCCATCCGCGACTCGGCGGTCATCGCCGGGATGGAGTTCGGCTGCAAGGCCCTGGGCACGAACCCGCGCAAATCCACCAAGACCGGCGAGGGCGAGCGGGACGTGACCGTCAGCTTCGGCGGGGTCGACTTCGTCCCCGGCGAGATGCTCTACGCCGACTCCGACGGGATCGTGGTGCGCTGACGGCGGATTCAGGAGGCGCCCGCGAGGCTCCCGATGGGGATCAGGAAGATCTCGCCCAGCGACGCCTCCGGTCCGTAGCTCCCGAGCGACCCCGGTGCGTACGAGCCCGTCGCGTTGGGCACGTCCACCGACAGGGCGACCGACCCGGTGTTGATGAGTCCGGAGAGCAGGTCCATGAGGGACCCCGTGCCCAGCGAGCCGTAACCGATGCTCCCGATCGCTTCACTCACGGCGGGCGACAGAAGCGCGCTGCGGATCGTTCCAGAGCCCTCTGAATCCTCGGGCTCCTGCGCCGTGGCGGCGCCCGCTCCCGTCAGCAGGGCTGCCGCGGCGAGCGCCGAAACGGTGGCGGCGAGGGTGGTGGCGCGCATGGGGTTCCTCCGAGGTCATCGCCCCGCCCTCGGCGGGTGCGTTCGCGGGTCATGATATCGGCGGTGACACCGACCGTGTGCGCGCCGGGCGTGTGCCGCGGTGATCGCCGGTCAGGCCTCGCGGCGGATCCAGCGCAGCAACGGCCCGAGCGAGACCCGATCGGTGAGGTCCAGACCGCCCAGTTCGAGCATGGACTCCTCCTCCGGGGTGCGGTCGGTCTTGCGCCGCAGGGCGGCCAGCGCGGTCTTGATCCCGAGCCGCTGCCGGAAGCCGAGCTGGTCCGGCGTGACCACGCCGCGGAGCTGGAAGAGCTTGAGGTCGCGCAGCTGATCGGACGAGAACTCGCTCGACATCAGCTCGATCCGGGCGTCGTCGGTGACCGGGGTGGGCCCGACCATGACGACGGCGACGCGGCGTCCGGCCTCGACGAGGGCCTCCCAGTTGTCGCGGATGAACGCCGAACCGCCCAGCCCACCACCGGGGCGCATCCCCGTGACGAGGACGACCGTCCCGGCGACCACCAGCTCGGCCGGATCGGCCGCGTCGTGATGGGTCGCCCGGGTGTCGAACTCCTCGGCCAGCCACGTGGCGTACCGGGTGGCACCGGGGTCGTCGTCGTGCAGCACCACTGGGGCCTGCACGGGCCCCCGTGAGTCCTCAGCCATCAGGTCGCGTCCCGTCCCTCGCGGGCGACGACGCGCGCCGCCCGGCCACCGATCTCCACCACGTCACCGTGAACCAGGCCGCGGCCGCGCCGGGTGTCGACCTCCCCGTTGACGCTCACCGCACCGGAGGCGACCGCGTCCTTGGCCTCGGCCCCGGAGTCCAGCAGCGAGGCCAGTTTGAGGAACTGGCCGAGCGTCAGCTTGCTGCTCAGGTCACAGTCGACGTCGTCGACGGGCGGACCGGCCGGAGGAGGGGTCGCCCGGGCGACCCGTCCCCGTCCTGCGATGTGGCGACTCATACCGCCGAGCCTATCGGGCGCGGCGTCACGCCACCGGATCCGTCCTCGGTGGCTGCTCGTCGAGCGGTTCGCCACGGCCGCGGCGGGTGACCAACGCCAGTCCCGTCCCGCCCGCCACGAGCACCGACGCCGCCAACACGAGCGCGACCGTCTGCACCCCGGACATGCCGAAGACCCCGGTGCCCTCCGGCTCGTCCACGACGGGCTGCCCGCCCTCGGTGGGCAGCGGCGGCAACTCGCTGAGGACCGGCAGTTCCGTGACGACCCCCCGGACCGCCGGGCCCGGCGGCTGCGCCGACGCCGCCGGCACGCCGACCAGCGCGACCGTCGCGCTGAGCGCGGCGATGACACTGGCGGGGCGACGGCTGACCATTGGTGCCTTCCATGACGGAGGCCGGACGGCCTGGAGACATAGTAGACCTGATCTTAGGTTCCATTAAGGTCAGGCGCCACGGTTGACCTTCAGCGCTGGGCCACATCCGTCGGCCGGACCGGCGCCGGCAGGGCCGTCTCCCCCATGAGGAACCGGTCCACCGAGGCGGCGGCCGCACGTCCCTCCGCGATGGCCCACACGATGAGCGACTGGCCGCGCCCCATGTCGCCGGCGACGAACACGCCCTCGACGTTGGTGGCGAAGGCGTCGTCACGACCGACGTTGCCGCGGTCGGTGAACTCCACCCCGAGGTCCGAGCACAGCCCGGACTTCTGCGCGCCGGTGAAGCCCATCGCGAGCAGGACCAGGTCAGCCGGGTACTCGAAGTCCGTACCGGGCACGGGCTCGAAGCGGCCGTCGACCATCCGCACCTCGGAGCCCTTCAGCGCGGTGACGTGTCCGCCCTCGCCGACGAACTCCGCGGTGGACACGCCGTAGACGCGCTCGCCGTTCTCCTCGTGGGCCGAGGCCGTGCGGAACATCAGCGGGTACATCGGCCACGGAGTCGACGCCGCGCGGGTGGCCGGCGGCCGGGGCATGATCTCGAACGACTTGACCGATTTCGCGCCCTGACGGGTCGCGGTGCCGAGGCAGTCCGCACCCGTGTCGCCGCCGCCGATGATGATGACGTGCTTGTCGCGCGCGTGGATGGCGGGCAGGCCGTCGGCGTCCACGACCGGGTCGCCGACCGCGGCCTTGTTGGCCAGCGGCAGGTACTCCATGGCCTGGTGGATGCCGTCGAGCTCACGACCGGGCACCGGCAGGTCGCGCCGCATGGTCGCGCCACCGCACAGGACGACAGCGTCGAACTGGGCGCGCAGCTGCGACGCGGTGATGTCCTTGCCGACGTTGACGCCGGGACGGAAGACCGTCCCCTCCGCCTCCATCTGCGCCAGGCGACGATCGATGACCGCCTTCTCCATCTTGAACTCCGGGATGCCGTAACGCATGAGCCCGCCGATGCGGTCGTCGCGCTCGAAGACGGTGACGGAGTGCCCGGCGCGGGTGAGCTGCTGGGCCGCCGCGAGGCCCGCGGGGCCCGATCCCACGACCGCGACGGTCTGCCCGGTGCGGAACGACGGGATGACCGGCTCCATGCCGCCGTCGGCCCACGCGGCCTCGGCGATCTCCACCTCGACCTGCTTGATCGTCACCGGCGGCTGGTTGATGCCGAGGACACAGGACCCCTCGCAGGGGGCCGGGCAGAGCCGACCGGTGAACTCCGGGAAGTTGTTGGTCGCGTGGAGTCGGTCCACCGCGTCGTCCCACTTGCCCCGGTGCACCAGGTCGTTCCACTCGGGGATGATGTTGCCCAGCGGGCAGCCCTGGTGGCAGAACGGGATACCGCAGCCCATGCAGCGGGACGCCTGGGTGCGGATCGAATCCTCGGGCAGGACCGTGGACTCGTAGACCTCTTTCCAGTCCATGATCCGTAGGTCGACGGGGCGGCGCCGGGGCAGCTCCCGCTCGGTGTGCTTGAGAAAGCCCTTCGGGTCAGCCATTTGCGGCCTCCATGATCGCCTCGTCCACGTTGCGTCCGTCCTTCTCCGCCTGCTCGATGGCCAGCAGCACGCGCTTGTAGTCGCGCGGCATGACCTTGGCGAAGTGATTCACGTTCTGGGCCCAGCCACCGAGGATCTCCCGGCCCCGGGCCGAATCGGTCTCCTCCACGTGGCGCTCCACGATCCCGTGGAGGAACTCCACGTCCTCGCTGGTGAGTTCCTCGGTGTCGACGAGCTCGGCGTTGAGGTTCTCCGCGAGGACACCGCGGGGATCGTAGAAGTAGGCGACGCCACCGGACATCCCGGCCGCGACGTTGCGGCCGGTCGGGCCCAGCACGACCACCCGTCCACCGGTCATGTACTCGCAGGCGTGGTCGCCCACGCCCTCCACCACCGCGGTGACGCCGGAGTTGCGCACGCAGAAGCGCTCCCCCACCATCCCGCGCAGGAACACCTCACCTGCGGTCGCGCCGTAGCAGATCACGTTGCCGGCGATGATGTTGTCCTCGGCCACGAAGTCGGGGGCCGCGTCCTCGGCCGGACGCACCACGATGCGTCCACCGGACAGTCCCTTACCCACGTAGTCATTGGCGTCGCCGAACACGCGCACCGTCACGCCCCGGGCGAGGAACGCCCCGAGCGAGTTACCGGCGGACCCGGTGAAGCTCAGGTCGATCGACCCGTCCGGCAGGCCGGCGGCACCGTGGGCCTTGGAGATCTCGTGACTGAGCATCGTGCCGACCGAGCGGTTGACGTTGCAGATCGGGTAGCTGCCCGTGAACGGTCCCGTCGCCGCGTCGGCGATCACGGCGCGCGCGTCCTCGATCAGCGTGCGGTCCACGACGCCGTCGAGCTTGTGGTCCTGCGACTTGGTGCGACGCAGGTCCTGGTGCATGAAGGGCGACTCGGCCTGGGCGAAGATCGGCTCCAGGTCGAGCTTGGCCGCCCGCTTGTTGTGGGCGAAGGCCCGCGACTTGTCGAGGCACTCGGTGTGCCCGATCGCCTCGTCGAGCGAGCGGAAGCCCAGCTCGGCCAGGTACTCGCGCACCTCTTCGGCGATGAACTCCATGAAGTTCACGACGTACTCGGCCTTACCGTTGAACCGCTCGCGCAGCACGGGATTCTGGGTGGCCACGCCGACGGGGCAGGTGTCGAGGTGACACACGCGCATCATGACGCAGCCGGCCACGACGAGCGGCGCGGTGGCGAAGCCGAACTCCTCGCCGCCGAGCAACGCGGCGACGATGACGTCACGCCCCGTCTTGAGCTGGCCGTCGACCTGGACGACGATCCGGTCGCGCAGACCGTTGACGAGGAGCGTCTGCTGGGTCTCGGCCAGGCCGAGCTCCCACGGGCCGCCCGCGTGCTTGAGCGAGGTCAGCGGCGACGCTCCGGTGCCGCCGTCGTGGCCCGAGATGAGGACGACGTCGGCGTGCGTCTTGGACACGCCCGTCGCGACCGTCCCCACGCCCTGCTCGGCCACGAGCTTGACGTGGATCCGCGCCTCCGGGTTGGCGTTCTTCAGGTCGTAGATGAGCTGAGCCAGGTCCTCGATCGAATAGATGTCGTGGTGGGGCGGGGGCGAGATGAGTCCGACGCCCGGCGTCGAGCCGCGGACCTCGGCCACCCACGGGTAGACCTTGCCCGGCGGGAGCTGCCCGCCCTCACCCGGCTTGGCGCCCTGCGCCATCTTGATCTGGATGTCGGTGCAGTTGGCCAGGTAGTGGCTGGTCACGCCGAACCGGCCGGAGGCCACCTGCTTGATGGCGGAGCGACGCCAGTCCCCGTTCGGGTCGGGGTCGAAGCGGTCGACAGCCTCCCCGCCCTCGCCGGAGTTGGAGCGCGCCTGCAGGCGGTTCATCGCGATCGCCAGCGTCTCGTGCGCCTCGGCCGAGATGGAGCCGTAGCTCATCGCGCCAGTGGAGAACCGCTTGACGATCTCGGAGACCGGCTCGACTTCCTCGATCGGCACGGGCGGGCGGTTGCTCTTGATCTCGAACAACCCGCGCAGCGTCGCCAGCCGCTCCGACTGGTCGTCGACCAGGCGGGTGTACTCCTTGAAGATCTCGTAGCGGCCCGTGCGCGTGGAGTGCTGGAGCTTGAACACCGTGTCCGGGTTGAACAGGTGGTACTCGCCCTCGCGGCGCCACTGGTACTCGCCGCCGATCTCGAGCTTGCGGTGCGCGGCCTCCTCTGGCCGCGGCAGGAACGCGAAGCGATGCCGGAGGGCCACGTCCTCGGCGATCTCGTCCAGGCCGATGCCGTCGATGGGGCTGACGGAGCCGGTGAAGTACTCGTCGCACAGCTCCTGAGACAGGCCGGTGACGTCGAACAACTGCGCGCCGGTGTACGAGGCGAGGGTGGAGATACCCATCTTGGACATCACCTTGAGAACGCCCTTGGCGGCGGCCTTCCGGTAGTTGTCGCAGGCCGCGGCGGTGTCGACCCCGATGAGGTCGCCGTTCTTGACCAGCTCGTCGATCGACTCGAACGCCATGTACGGGTTGATCGCGTTGGCGCCGTACCCGAACAGCACGGCCATGTGGTGGACCTCGCGGGCGTCACCGGACTCGACCACCAGGCTGACGCGGGTGCGGGTCTTCTCGCGCACCAGGTGGTGGTGCACCGCCGAGGTGAGGAGCAGCGAGGGGATGGGCGCGTTGCGCTCGTCGGACTCGCGATCGGAGAGCACGATGAGGGTCGCGCCGGCCTGGATGGCCTCGGATACCTCTCGGCGGATGCGCTCCAGCGCGATCCGCAGGCCGCGGCCGCCGTGGGCGACGTTGTAGAGCCCGCGGACGACCACCGACCGCAGGTTCGGGCGGGAATCCCCGGCCTCCAGCAGCGTGGCGAGGTCGGAGTTGCCGAGGATCGGGTTGGCGACCTTGACCTGACGGCATGAACCGGGACCCGGGTTGATGAGGTCACCCTCGGGACCGAGGGTCACACCGTAGCTGGTGACGAGTTCCTCGCGGATGGCGTCGAGCGGCGGGTTGGTCACCTGCGCGAAGCGCTGGGCGAAGTAGTCGAACAGCATCCGCGCACGCTGGGACAGCACCGGTAGCGGGGTGTCCGTGCCCATCGACCCGATCGCCTCGGCACCGCTCCCGGCCATCGGGGAGACGAGGATGCGCAGTTCCTCCTCGGTATATCCGAAGACGCGCTGACGCAACACCACACGCTCGTGAGCCATGTAGGGCTGCTCGACCCGGGGCAGGTCTTCGAGCCTGACCAGGCCCTCGTCGAGCCACTGCTTGTACGGGTGCTCGGCGGCCAGCTGCGACTTGATCTCCTCGTCGTCGATGATCCGCCCCTCGGCGGTGTCGACGAGGAACATGCGACCGGGCTGCAGGCGGGTCTTGGTGACGACCTTGTCCTGCGGGATGTCGAGCACACCCACCTCGGACGCCATCACGACGAGGCCGTCGTCGGTCACCCAGATGCGGGAGGGGCGCAGGCCGTTGCGGTCCAGTACGGCGCCGATCACGGTGCCGTCGGTGAACGTGATGGACGCCGGGCCGTCCCAGGCCTCCATGAGTGAGGCGTGGTACTCGTAGAAGGCCCGCTTGGCCGGGTCCATGGTCTCGTGGCGTTCCCACGCCTCGGGGACCATCATGAGCACGGCGTGCGGTAGGGGCCGGCCGGCCAGGGTCAGCAACTCCAGCGCCTCGTCGAAGCGCGCGGTGTCCGACCCTCCCGGGGTGCAGATCGGCAGCGCCGCGGGCAGGTCCTCGATGCGGTCGCTGGTCATGAGCGCCTCGCGGGCCCGCATCCAGTTCTCGTTGCCACGCGCGGTGTTGATCTCACCGTTGTGCGCGACGTAGCGGAACGGGTGGGCCAGCGGCCATGCGGGGAACGTGTTGGTGGAGAAGCGCGAGTGGACGATGCCCAACGCGGACTCGACGCGCTCGTCCTGCAGGTCCAGATAGAAGTCGGGGAGCTGCTTCTCGGTGAGCATGCCCTTGTAGACGAAGGTGCGCGGGCTCAGCGACGGGAAGTACACCGTCTCGGAACCCAGGTCGCCCTTGCCGGCGCCCTTCGAACCGAGCTCGTGTTCGCAACGCTTGCGCACCACGAAGCACTTACGCTCGAGCGCCAGGCCGGTCAGGAGCTCCCCGCCCGCGCCCGCGGCCTTGACGAAGATCTGGTTGATGGTGGGCTGCGCGTCACGTGAGATCGCGCCGACCGTCGAGTCGTCAACAGGGACCTCGCGCCAGCCGATCACGGTCACCCCCTGCTCGGCGGCGATCCGCTCGACCATCCGCATGGCGTCCATCGCCAGCATCCGGGATTGGGGGAGAAAACAAAGGCCGGTTGCATATGCCCCGGCCTCAGGTAGTTCTACGTTCTGCTCCTCACGCATCACCTCGCGGAGGAACAAGTCCGGTACCTGGATCAACAAACCCGTGCCGTCGCCGGTGTTGGCCTCGGCACCCACGGCGCCGCGGTGCTCGAGGTTCACCAGCGCGGCGATCGCCTTCTCGACGATGTCCCGGGACTGGCGTCCGTACATGTCCACCACGAACGCGACACCACACGAGTCGTGTTCGTATTCAGGGCGGTACAGGCTTCTGGGGCCGGGAGTCGTCATCATGTGTTCGCCTTCGCTTGTCGACGGGCGGACTCCGTGGTGGCTGGAGCACCCGTACTCAGAGGACCGAGGTCCTCCGGCCCGGAAATAATATGGGGAAGGGGGGCACATCACACAACTCGGAAAAGTCAAACCTGCGACCTTGACGTGGGAAGGCGATTCCACCTTGTGAGATTTCTCTCAGCACCGTGCCCGTCGACCGCAAACGACACCGCAGTCCCCGCCCCCCGCGTGAGCGGCTGAGGCGGGGACTCCTCTCAGGCTCCTCACCGAATGAACGGCAGGGGTGGCAGCGACACCCCGTCCGGAAGGAACACCTGGTAATCACCCAGGGAGCCGGTGGTGACCACGACCGCGTTCACCCCGACCGGGACCCCCGCCACGTCGGCGCCCACGCCGGGTTCACCGCCGCGCCCATTGGGCACCGACGGCCCGGGCGCGGGGGGAGCCTCTCCCACGATCGCGCCGGCGGCGACCGGCGCCGGGGTTCCGGGGAGCGGCGGGAGGGCGATCCCCAGATTGGCCGCGGCCTGGACGATCATCGGCCCGGCCGCGACCGACCCACCGATCGCGGCGACAGGAACCAGGAGCGGGAGCGAGCCGACCGCCGAACCCCCCGGCAGGGATCCGAGTGGCAGTGATCCCGTCGCCGAGCCGAGCGGCGCGAGAGATGCCGTCAGCGATCCCAGGGGCGCGAGCGACCCCGCGGCGGATCCTGGCTCCAGAGAGCCGGAAGGAAGCGAACCCGACGACAGGGAACCCTCCCCGGAGCCCGCTCCCGACCCCATCTGCGAACCCATGGACACCATGACAAGCAGGCTCACCAACGACCCTGCCTCCATAGACCCCGGGGCCGCCGAGCCGGGCTCCGAGGACTCCGGATCCAGCGACCCCGGATCCAGTGAGCCCGGCTCGAGCGACCCCTCGGCCGAGCCTTCCGCCGAGTCCGGATCCAGCGAGCCGGGACCGGAGGGCCCGGGCGACGAGCCCGGATCCTGAGAACTCGGGCCCAGCGAGCCCGGGTCCAGTGAGCCCGGCTCGAGGGATCCCCCGACCGAGCCGATCGGCGGCAGGGACCCGGCGCCGAGCGAGTCCGGGCCCAGCGAGCCCGGGTCGAGCGAACCCGGGCTCAGCGACCCTGCGTCCACAGCGCCGTCCGAGCCGAGTGCGAGTTCGACGTCGAGGGCGAGCTCGGCGGCGAACTCGGCGGAGCCGGTCTGGGCGTGCGAGACGGCGGCCGCCCCGGCGATCGTCAGGGCGGCGGCGCCGCCCACGGCTGCCAGTCGCAGTGGCAGTGGCAGTGGGTGATGTGAACTCATGGACGCTCTCGATTCCCCCGTGGCTCCGCATCGCACGGAAGCCGCTGATGAGCTATAGCCCACCCTCACGATACTGTTATCCAGGTCACAGTTCCACCGCTAAATCAGATCCCTCTAGGCTCACGCGGGTGACCACCACCTCCCCACCCGGCGGCCCGACCGCGCTGCTGCGGCGCATGGCCGACGGCACCGTCAAGCAGGTCAATCCCTTCACCGGCACCCAGGTGTGGACGGTCCCCGGCCGGGCGCACCGACCGATCGAGCACGCGCCCGGCAGCGTCGTCGCGGTGGACCCGGCCGAGCCGGAGGCGCACTGCGCGTTCTGCACGACGCGCCTGCGCGAGACCACCCCGGAGAAGGCGCGCCTCGTCCGCGAGGGGGACGCCTGGGCCGTCCTCGACGAGGTCCCGGCCGACCGGCTCGACGCCACCACGCCCGAGTTCCGCCTGATCGGCAACCTCTTCGAGATCGTCTCCCTCGACTACTGGAGGTCGGTGCACGGCTACCGGATCCCCGACCGCGCCGCCGACCATCAGGCCGCCTATCTCGCGTCCCCGGCCGGCGCCGAGCACGTCCGGGCCCTGGTCCGCACCCGCGTCGTCGCCGCGCAGGGCGACCCGGCGACCGCCGACGCCATGGACACCGCCGCCCTCGCAGAGCACTCGGAGAGCTTCTTCGGCGGGTGCCACGACGTGGTGGTCGCGCGCCGCCACCTCGTCGACGGCGCAGCCTCCAGCGACCGCCACGCGTCGTCGGGGGAGCTGACGCCGGAGGAGCACGAGCAGTACGTCGCCTTCACGGTCCGTGCCATGCGGGGGCTGTACCGCGACAATCCGCACGCCGCGTACGTGTCGGTTTTCCAGAACTGGCTCGCGCCGGCCGGCGCGTCGTTCGCGCACCTGCACAAGCAGCTCGTGGCGATCGACGAGGTCCCCGCCAAGACCTCCCGGGAGATGGCGGCGCTCGCCCGCGAACCGGATCTCTACAACACGGCCGGGATCGATCACGCGGTGGCCGAGGGCCTGGTGCTGGCGGCCAACGAGCACGCCGTCGCGGTGGTCGGCGTCGGCCACCGCCACCCGGCACTGGTGGTCTACTCGAGGTCGCGGGCCGGCCGGCCGTGGGAGCACTCGGCGGCCGAACTGCGCGGGGTCTCCGATCTGCTGCACGCCTGCCACGCCGCGACGGGGCCGCTGGTGCCGTCCAACGAGGAGTGGCACACCCTGCCGCCGGGCTCGGCGGGGGACGACGCGGCGATGCCGTGGCGGATCGTGCTCAAGTGGCGCATCTCGACGCCGGCCGGGTTCGAGGGCGCGACCGGGATCCACGTCAACACGATCGACCCGTGGGGCCTGCGGGACCGGGTGGCGCCGCGCCTGGCGCGGCTGCGGGCGGCCGGCCGTATCGCCGACATGGCGTTGGGGGCCGAGTGCGGGGACATGCGGGGGGCGCTGCGCTACGCGCGGTGACGACGACGAGGTGCGCCCGGCCCGGCCGGCGGGCGTGGCCGGTCAGTGGCCGCGG
>NZ_KV823869.1:0-2936 GCF_001815995.1 Dietzia sp. HMSC21D01
CCCCACCCCGCCGGTTGAGCGCTGCGTGCTCAACTCGTGGGTAATGGACCTGGCCGACCTCACCACCGTCACTGCCGGCGACGACGTTTCCCTCATGGCAGACGGGCGTGTCGCCGGCGAACAGCGGCCGATTCAAGATCTGTGGCGATTCCTGACCCCGGCCGACGCCGCCACCCTTGTCACGCGCTACAAAGCGGCGGTGCTCGACCCGGACAACACGTGGGTCGGCTACGAGTGGACTCTCAACCTGCCAGACGCTCCCCCACTGCACATGTTCAGCGGAGGCCGGCTCCGCGTCGAGGGTGAGCAGCGACGGATCATCGGCACCAGCGTCGTCCTCGCCGAGCGCACGCAGGAACCTCCGGACCTCCTCGGGCCGCTCGTCGAGTTCGCCTCCATCACGCTTGCACTGGTCAACCGCCTGGCGCGAAGCGCCGTCACCAGTGTCGGTGCAGACGCCCCGCTGAGCTACGAGGCGCTGTGCAGTCTCGTGACCGAGTACGACCTGTATGAAACCGGCGTCTTCCCCGTCGAGTTAGATGGCATCGAGTTTGATTCCAGGGTGGTCCCGATCGCAGACATGGAAGGCGGGGCGGCCACTGTAATGCTGCGTAGAAGAGGAACTGCATGAGCCAAGCACGCGATCGCGGCGCCAGCGGAGGTATCTACAACCCCGTCACTCTCAGGCTCTACGACGCGGGCGTCCTCGGGCTGACTAATCGGCTGATCTGGCGTTGCCCGACAGCGACGATGGTCGAGCACTACCGCAGCCACGCTGGCCGCAGTCACCTCGATGTAGGCCCCGGGACCGGCTACTTCATCGAGCGCATCGACTCCCCCTCGCTCACCTTGCTCGACCTCAACGCCTCCTGCCTCGCAGCCGCGTCCAACAGAGTTGGCCACGGCAGAGCCGTCGCCTCCCTCCAGCAATCCTTTTTCGACCCGCTCCCCCGTGAGCACAGCTTCGACTCAATCGGTCTGAACTTCCTGCTTCACTGCATCCCCAGTCAAGAGAAGTGGGACCGCCTCTCCCAGCTCCGCGGCCACCTCCGGCCTGGCGGGACCATTTTCGGCTCCACCGTCATCGCGGATCCCGAGACCGCGACGCTCGCAGCTCGAGCGTTGAATAGCACCTACAACAGGCTCGGCGTGTTCGGTAACGCCGACGACACCATGGACGAACTGGCGAACGCGCTCCGCGGCTACACCGAGGTCAGCACCCGGCGGGTCGGCCAAGTCGCGCTGTTCTCTGCACGACGACCCCAGGAGGATCACCCATGACCGACGCACGCGTAGCCCTGGTCACCGGCGCCAACCGAGGCATCGGCGCGGCTATCGCCGCCCGACTCGCCCGCGACGGCTTCACGGTCGTCGGCACCCACCGAGGCAGCGGCGTCGGCGAAGGCATCCACGGCGTCGAATGCGACGTCACCGACCCCGAGTCCGTGGATGCTGCGTTCACCTACGCGGAGCAGACCTTCGGCCCGGTCTCCGTCGTCGTGGCCAACGCCGGCATCACCAAGGACACGCTGGTGATGCGGATGAAGGAAGAGCAGTTCCTCGACGTCGTCAACACCAACCTGGCCGGCGCGTTCCGCATCGCTAAACGAGCGACGCGCAACATGCTCAAGCAAAAGTACGGCCGCATCATCTTCATCGGATCCGCATCCGGAATGTCCGGCGTCCCCGGCCAGGTCAATTACACCGCCTCCAAGGCCGGCGTGATCGGTATGGCCCGCTCGTTCGCCCGCGAGCTCGGCATCAAGGGCATCACCTCGAACGTCGTGGCCCCCGGATTCACCGAGACCGATATGTCCGACGCCATGGACGACAAAGCCAAGGAACTCGGTACCTCGATGATCCCGCTCGCCCGGTTCGCGCGGCCCGAGGAGATCGCCTCCGCCGTCGCGTTCCTGGCCTCCGAGGAAGCCAGCTACATCACCGGAAACGTGCTCAACGTCGACGGCGGAGTGGGCATGGGGCACTGAACTGCCGAGCTAGCACCGGGACCGGAGGTGACCCATTCCCGCTATCTCCACAGTCTCCAACCCCTCCCCCCAGATGCCGACCTGGCCGAGCTCAGCCCACGGCGCAGCGCTCAGGGCCGACTACGCTGGGCTCTCGACCGCAGTCACCCCGAACCCGAAAGGACCCCACCATGGTCATCGACGGCAACGTGATCGAAATCGGCACGCTGAACCAGCTCAAGTCCGGCTCGAACGTGCTCACGATCAAAGTCCTCCACCGGGCCTACAACCCTACCGCCCGCAAGTTCACCGGCCAGGTCGTCTACGACGTCGAACTACGCAAACAGCTCGCCGAGAACGCCCACGCCAGCCTGACAATCGGTGACGACGTCATCATCGACGCCGACGAACACGACCTGGCCGCCACCATCTACACCGACAGCAACGGCCAGGACCACCCCCTGCTCACCGGGGCCAAAGCTCGCAACCTCGGCATCAGCATCCGCTCCGAGGCACTCCCTGTTGCGCCTTGACCTGCTCAAACGCATCTTGCGCGCATATAACCATGTGCGTAGCATCTGAAATGCGGAAGACGCCGGAGCTGCTACTCCGGCGCCTCCCTGGAACAGTCACCTAGCTAGGCGTCGGTTCCAAAGCGGATGAGATCCAAGAGAAGTCGACCGACCTGGGCCGTGGCTCCAACCACAGCGACCCAGAAGGTCGGCTTCTCGTCATTTCGACGGGTTCCCATCACATCACCTCCTTCCACCTAGGCAACGGCTCCGGATGAGTGAGCCGCACCCCCGATCGAAGGAAGCGCGCCCAGTTTAAGGGCACCGACCGACACAAACGACATTCCCTCTATTTCCCCAGCGAATCGGTGTGGAATACGTGGGGAATGCCTGTGAACAGGGCTTTTAACGATTTATTTGCTCGATGGGTGCGGGTGTTCTGGGGCCAGCTCCCGCG
>NZ_KV823870.1:0-6171 GCF_001815995.1 Dietzia sp. HMSC21D01
GGCCCGTGCCGCGGCGGAGGAGGCCCCCACCCGAGTGGCATCACCGCGGACCTCCGCACCCACGCCCGCGGCCCGTGCGTCCGCGCCCGCCCCGGTGACGCCCGCGGTGGACACCTCGGCCGTGCCGCAGACCAACACGCCGTCGACGCACACGGCCGCCGAGAGCGACACGGAGCGGCTCTCCTCGCAGACCCAGCTCCTCAGCGGCATCGACTACGCGCTGCCGCCGGTCAGCCTGCTCACCGCCGGCGACCCGCCCAAGGCGCGGAGCGAGTCCAACGACCAGATGATCGAGGCCATCCAGGGCGTTCTCGAGCAGTTCAAGATCGACGCCGCCGTCACCGGTTTCACCCGCGGCCCGACGGTCACCCGCTACGAGGTGGAGCTCGGACCGGGCGTCAAGGTCGAGAAGATCACCGCACTGCACCGCAACATCGCGTACGCGGTGGCGACGGACAACGTGCGACTGCTCGCGCCGATCCCCGGCAAGTCCGCCGTCGGTATCGAAGTGCCCAACCTCGACCGCGAACTCGTCCGGCTCGCCGACGTCCTCACCGACCCCAAGACCGCGAGCAAGCACAACCCCATGCTCATCGGTCTGGGCAAGGACATCGAGGGCGACTTCGTCACTGCCGACCTCGCCAAGATGCCGCACCTGCTGGTCGCCGGCTCGACCGGCTCCGGTAAGTCGAGCTTCGTCAACTCGATGCTCGTGTCGCTGCTCACGCGCGCCACCCCGGACGAGGTCCGTCTCATCCTCATCGACCCCAAGATGGTCGAGCTCACGCCGTACGAGGGCATCCCGCACCTCATCACGCCGATCATCACGCAGCCCAAGAAGGCGGCCGCGGCCCTGGCGTGGCTCGTGGAGGAAATGGAGCAGCGCTATCAGGACATGAAGTCCACGCGGGTACGGCACATCACCGACTTCAACGAGCGCGTGAAGTCCGGGGCCATCACCGCGCCGCCCGGCAGCGAGCGGGTCTACCGCCCGTACCCGTACATCGTGGCCGTCGTCGACGAGCTCGCCGACCTCATGATGACCGCACCGCGCGACATCGAGGACGCGATCGTCCGCATCACCCAGAAGGCGCGCGCCGCCGGCATCCACCTCGTGCTGGCCACGCAGCGGCCGTCGGTCGACGTGGTCACCGGCCTGATCAAGACGAACGTGCCGTCGCGGCTGGCGTTCGCCACCTCGTCACTGACGGACTCGCGCGTCATCCTCGACCAGGCGGGCGCCGAGAAGCTCATCGGTATGGGTGACGGCCTGTTCATCCCGATGGGCGCCTCCCGCCCCATCCGTATGCAGGGCGCGTTCATCACCGACGAGGAGATCCACGAGGTCGTCGACTACGCCAAGAACCAGGCCGAGCCGGAGTACGACGAGTCCATCACCGCCGCGAAGGACGACGGCAAGAAGGACATCGACTCCGACATCGGGGACGACCTCGACGACCTGCTCGCCGCGGTCGAGCTCGTGGTCTCGAGCCAGTTCGGCTCCACCTCGATGCTCCAGCGCAAGTTGCGCGTGGGGTTCGCCAAGGCGGGCCGCCTCATGGATCTCATGGAGTCCCGCGACATCGTGGGCCCCTCGGAGGGGTCCAAGGCGCGCGAGGTCCTGGTCAAGCCCGAGGAGCTGGCGTCGGTGCTGTGGATGATCAAGGGCGGGACCCCGCCCGAGGACGATCCCGGCGAGCAGCCCGCCGAACTCGACGCGCCGGCCGAGACGCCGGTCGGATAGCGGTCAGGAGAAGGCGCCGAAGACGGGCCTCCACTCCCGCACCGTGATCTCCGAGACCATCCCGCGTAGGCAGTGGGGGTCGTCGTTCACGAGGGAGCGCGCGGCCTCGTCGTCGTCGGCCTCCACGAGCAGCAACGCGCCTGAACCGTCGACGAACGGTCCCACGGACCGGATGGCGCCGGCGGTGACCTGCGCGTCCAGCCACTCACGGTGGGCGGGTTTGTTGGCCTCGCGCTCCTCGCTCTGGGCGGCCTCGTAGCGGTAGGTGACGGCGAACAGCGGCATGGGTGGCTCTCCCTCGGGGGTCGGCGGTGACGGGCGGGGGTGCGCCCGGGGCCAAGGGTATTCCCCGGGGTCTCGCTAAGGTGTGGGGGTGACTGCTTCCACGCGCGAGGACGGGCGACCCGCCGCCGACGTCCCCGTCCTCAACATCGCGAACGTCCTCACCGTGCTGCGGATCCTCCTCGTGCCCGTCTTCGTCGTGATGTTCTTCGTCGCGGGCGCCCAGGAGCCGTGGTGGCGGGTGGGCGCGTTCGTCGTCTTCGCCGTGGCCATGCTCACCGACTACGTGGACGGCTACCTCGCGCGGCGGCTCGGCCTGGTGACCGACTTCGGCAAGATCGCCGACCCGATCGCGGACAAGGCGCTCATCTCCGCCGCACTCATCTCGCTGTCCCTCGTGGGCGAGCTGTTCTGGGCGGTGACCGTCGTGATCCTCGTCCGCGAGGTGGGTATCACGCTCTGGCGCCTGTTCGGCGTCGACTACGTGGTGGCCGCCAGCAAGGGCGGCAAACTCAAGACCGTGACCCAGACCCTCGGCGTGGGAATGCTCATCCTGCCGCTGCCGCACTGGGTGTGGCCCGCCGAGTGGGTCGTCATGGGCATCGCCGTGGCGCTGACCGTGTACACGGGCGTGGACTACCTGGTCAAGGCCAGGCGGGCCGCGCTCGTGCGGAGCTGAGACCGGTATGGACGCCGTACCGCCGTCGCCGGACACCGCCCCACCGTCACCGGCCGCCGCGGCGGCCGTCGCCGCGCTCCGCGACCGCGGGTGGACGCTGGGCACTGCCGAGTCCCTCACCGCCGGGTTGCTCGCCGCGACCGTCGCCGAGGTTCCTGGCGCGAGTGCCGTGCTGCGCGGGGGACTGGTCGTCTACGCGACCGCCCTCAAGCACGAGCTCGCCGATGTGCCCACCGACGTCCTCGAGCGCCACGGCGCGGTGTCCCCGGAGACCGCACGCGCCCTCGCCACGGGCGCGGCACGACGCTGCGGGGCGGAGGTGGGCGTGGGACTGACCGGCGTCGCCGGGCCCGACACCCAGGAGTGCAGACCGGTGGGCACCGTGTACGTGGGCCTGACGACCCCGGACCGCGCGGCGTGGTCGGTGCCGCTGTCCCTGTCGGGCGGCCGGTCCGCGATCCGCCGCGCGGCCTGCGAGTCGGCGTTGGCGCTGGTCGTCGCCGCGGCCGGTGGGGATACGGGGGGCGACGACGGCGACGGGAACGAATCCGGGAACTGACGCGTTGTACCGAGTGATGCCGAACATCCAGATGACCACACTGCCCCGACCGGACCAGCCCGGAGCGACTCCGCTGCTGCGCGAGACCCTCGGTACCGTCCTGCGCGGGCTTCGCGGGGAGACGGGTCGGACCCTGCGTGACGTGGCCGACGCCGCGCGGGTCAGCCCGGGCTATCTCTCCGAGATCGAACGCGGCCGCAAGGAGGCCTCGAGCGAGCTCCTCGCCTCCATCTCGGGGGCGCTCGACGTATCCCTGGGCGAGATCCTCATCCGCGCCGCGCTCGAGGTCTCGCCTCCCGGGACCCTCGCGGAACCCGTACTCGCGGCCTGACAGTGCCGCCGCGTCGCCCGGTGGTCGCACACGGGCGTCGTTCGGTACCGTGGAACAGACCCGTCGTCCGAATCGGCAGAAGGACACTACGCAGCGATGGCCAATCCGTTCACCAAGGCATGGCGCTACCTCATGGCGTTGTTCGATTCGAAGATCGACGAGAATGCTGACCCCAAGGTTCAGATCCAGCAGGCGATCGCCGACGCGCAGCGCCAGCACCAGCAGCTCTCGCAGCAGGCCGCGGCGGTGATCGGCAACCAGCGTCAGCTGGAGATGAAGCTCAACCGGCAGCTCGCGGACATCGAGAAGCTCCAGGGGTCGACCCGCCAGGCGCTGCAGATGTCCGAGCAGGCGCGCAACAACGGCGACATGCAGAAGGCCACCGAGTACGAGAACGCCGCGGAGGCGTTCGCCGCGCAGCTCGTGACCGCCGAGCAGAACGTCGAGGATCTCAAGGGTCTTCACGACCAGTCGCTCCAGGCCGCCGCGCAGGCCAAGAAGGCCGTCGAGCAGAACGCCATGGTTCTGCAACAGAAGGTCGCCGAGCGCACCAAACTGCTCAGCCAGCTCGAGCAGGCCAAGATGCAGGAACAGGTCAGCGCCTCCCTGCAGTCGATGTCGGAGCTGTCGTCGGGCGGCAACACCCCGAACCTCGACCAGGTCCGCGACAAGATCGAGCGTCGCTACGCCAACGCCCTCGGCTCCGCCGAGCTCGCGCAGAACTCCGTGCAGGGCCGGATGCTCGAGGTCGAGCAGGCGTCGACCCAGATGGCCGGTCACAGCCGCCTCGAGCAGATCCGGGCGTCGATGAAGGCCGAGGGCGGCCAGCTCGGCCAGGGCTCCGGTGCCGCCGGTCAGATCGGCCAGGGCCAGTCCCAGCCGGCCACCCCGCCGCAGCAGCAGCAGCAGGCGCAAACCGAACAGCAGTGATTTCTGGGCAACGGGCCGTCGGCGAGCGTGCCGGCGGCCCGTTGTCGTCCGCAGGGGAGGGTGAGACGTGACGCTGACCGAGTTCCAGGCACGCACGGTCGAGGCGTTCGGTACGCTGCGCGCCGACCATCTGGTGCGCTCGCACCACCTGGCGTCGTGCGGCGGTAGGACCGCACGCGAGGCAATCGACGCGGGGGAGTCCGTCAAGCGCGTGTGGCTCGCACTGTGCGACGAGTTCGAGGTGCCCGAGCATCTGCGCTAGGCGGATCCGCGGGGCGTGTCCCTCGACCTCGAACACCCGTTCGGCTACACTCGAATGCACGTGTTGGCGGGTCCACCGTCCACAGGGATCCACAGGGCGTGCCTCCTCCACAGGGGCAGGTCGCCGGGTCCGGCGCGAGAGGTTGGTGTCGTACCCGGACGCTAACGTCCGCGAGTGAAGACCACACAGACCGACCGGCCGGGCGCCGGGGGGTCGGACCGAGAACGGAGCATGAGATGGCAGGCAAGGCTAAGGCGGGCTCGAGCAAGCCCGGAGCCGCCCAGAACCGCGAGCAGGCGCTGGAGCTGGCTCTGGCGCAGATCGACAAGGCCTACGGCAAGGGCTCCGTCATGCGGCTGGGCGATGACACCCGGCCGCCGGTCCAGGTCATCCCGTCGGGTGCACTGTCGCTCGACGTGGCGCTGGGCGTGGGCGGCTTCCCCCGGGGTCGCGTCGTGGAGATCTACGGCCCGGAGTCCTCGGGTAAGACCACGGTGGCGTTGCACGCCGTGGCCAACGCCCAAGCGGCCGGAGGCATCGCGGCGTTCATCGACGCGGAGCACGCGCTCGACCCGGAGTACGCCCGCAAGCTGGGTGTGGACACGGACAACCTCATCGTCTCGCAGCCCGACACCGGTGAGCAGGCGCTGGAGATCGCGGACATGCTGGTCAAGTCCGGCGCGATCGACATCCTCGTGATCGACTCCGTCGCGGCGCTGGTGCCTCGTGCGGAAATCGAGGGGGAGATGGGCGACAGCCACGTCGGTCTGCAAGCCCGGCTCATGAGCCAGGCGCTGCGCAAGATGACCGGCGCGCTGCACAACACCGGCACCACCGCGATCTTCATCAACCAGCTGCGAGAGAAGATCGGTGTGATGTTCGGTTCACCGGAGACCACCACCGGCGGTAAGGCCCTCAAGTTCTACGCGTCCGTCCGTCTTGACGTTCGCCGCATCGAGACCCTCAAGGACGGCGCCGACGCGGTCGGTAACCGCACCAAGGTCAAGGTCGTCAAGAACAAGGTCGCACCGCCGTTCAAGATCGCCGAGTTCGACATCCTGTACGGCGAGGGCATCAGCCGCGAGGGCTCGCTCATCGACATGGGCGTGGACAACGGCTTCATCAAGAAGTCCGGCTCCTGGTTCACTTACGGTCAGGACCAGCTCGGCCAGGGCAAGGAGAACGCCCGCCGGTACCTCAAGGACAACCCGTCGGTGCGGGACGAGATCGAGCGGAAGATCCTCGACAAGCTCAACATCGGGGCGGGCGCGGAAATCGCGGAGATCGAGGCGGAGTCCGACGAGGACGCTCCGATCGACGTGGTTCCCGTCGACTTCTGATGTCCGGCCGGTCGACCCGGCCGGACCCGGCCGCCGGGGGACCC
>NZ_KV823871.1:0-4383 GCF_001815995.1 Dietzia sp. HMSC21D01
GGGCGCCGGGCGGCGTCAGAGCTTGAGCTCGACGTCCCCCAGCGCGACCGACACGCACGTCTGGATCCGCTCGCCCGGGCCGTGATCGGTGCCGTTGCGCAGGTCACGCACGTGCCCCTCGTCCAGGCCCACGACGCAGGTCTGGCAGATGCCCATGCGACACCCGAACGGCATCTGCACGCCGACGCTCTCCCCGCCCTCGAGGATCGTCGTGGCCCCGTCGAGTTCGACGGTCTTGCCGGTGGAGCCGTACTTGACCGTCCCGCCCGACGCGCCGGCGTTGCGGTCCACGGTGAACCTCTCGACGTGCAGGTCGTCGCGCCCCGAGGCCTCGAAGTGCTCGGTCAGTTCGTCGAGCATCGCCGACGGACCGCAGGCCCACGTGGGCCGCTCGGACCAGTCCGGCACCAGCGCCGCCATCTGCTCGGCGTTGATGCGGCCCTCCTCGCTGGTCGCCCGCAGGTGGAGGGTGTACCCGGGCTGGGTGCGCTCCAACGCGAGCAGCTCGTCGTGGAACAGCGCGTCCTCACGGTCGCGGATGGAGTGGACGTGGACCACGTCGGGGAACCGCTCGTCGGCCGAGCGCCGGTCAAGGGACCGCAGCATGCCCATCACGGGCGTGATGCCCGACCCGGCGGTGACGAACATCAGCTTGTCCGGAGTCGGGGAGGGCAGGTGGAAGTCACCTGCCGGGGCCTGCAACCGGACGATGGTGCCCGGCTCGACGGTGCCGACGATGTGATTGCTCAGCAGGCCCTCCGGCATCGCCTTGACGGTCACCGAGTACTCGCCACGACCGCTCGTGGGCGCCGAGGTCAACGAGTACGACCGCCACGTCCAACGGCCGTTGAGCAGCACACCGATCCCCAGATACTGGCCCGGGCGGTACTCCGGGGTGGCGCCCCACCCCGGCTTGATGACGAGCGTCACCGCGTCGTCGGCCTCGCGACGCACGGAGACGATCTCGCCGCGCAGCTCCCGCGCGGACCACAGTGGGTAGATGAGCGACGAGTAGTCGTCCATGCGCAGTGGGTGCGTCAGACGGTTGAGGAACCGACGCGCGCCCCGGGGCTCGGGGACCCGCGCGGCCGCCGCCCGCATGATGCGACTGAGCCCGCTCTTCGACTCGGACATTGGTGCCTCCTCGCGTCCGGCCACCCGCGGCCCGGGGATCGGACCGACGCTGCCAGAAGATGAACCTACGGTAGCGTAGGTAAGCCGTCGACGCCCATACCGTCGCCCTCAGAGCAGGGTGAGCAGGAACGGCAGTTCCACGGCGTCGTACCACGCCAGATCCACGTCGAGGGCGTCCCCCACGGTGAGCTCCGCGTCCTCGTCCCCGAGATCGGCCCGATCGACCGCCTCGACGGCGTCTCGCACCAGGTCGACCGCTCCCGCGAGGTCCACGTGCACGGCCGCGATGTCGGCCATCGCGACCGTCCCACCGGTCAGGCGCACGACGGCCGTGTCGAGATCCGGGCGCGGCGTGACCTGCTCATCCGGCACGTCCGCGCTCACCACGACACGCCGGTACGGGTGGGCCTCGTGCGCCGTCCCCGAGTCGAGCTCGCCGCCGAGCAGGCGGAGGGAGGCGCGGGCGGCCTCGAGGAACGCCACGTGCTCGATCTCCTCCATGTCGCCCTCCGCGTACGACTCGATCAGGGCGGGGGTCGCCGCGAACGCGGTCCCGCTCCGCACGGGCATCTCGCCCGCATCCAGCAGGGTCTCGAGCATCGTCAGCGTGGCGGGGATGAACAGTCGCATCGGTGGGCCTTCCTGGGGCGGGTGACGGTTACTGGGGGGGGCGCCGGTGGATCGGCCGGTTCCGGTCAGCCAGCGGAACCGGCGAGCTCGTCCAGGGCCGACGCGATCAGCTCGCCGATCTCCTCGACGTCCGGGACGGCCTGGCGGTCGGAGGTGAAGCCGCAGTACACGGTGCCGGAGTAACTGCTCATGGACACGGCCAGCGCCTGGCCCTCGAGAAGCGCCGGGACGGGGTAGACCTCGACCAGCTCGCCGTCGCCCCAGAACACCTTGTGCTGCGGACCGGGGGCGTTGGTCACCACCAGGTCGTAGCTCTCCGACGGCAACATGATCGCCGCCCGGGACGCCAGCGCGTGCAAGGTGGGCGGGGCGAACCCGGAGAGCCGGGCCAGGGACTTGGCGCCGACCGCCTCCCGCGGGTACCGCTGGGTCGCGGCCTCGCGGGCGATCTGCGCCAACCGCATCCGGGGATTCGGCTCCCCCACCGGCATACCGATGAGCGCCGAGGCGATCTCCGCGGACGTGACGTCACCCGGCGCCTCGGCGCCGTCGGCCTCGGCGGTCACGGCCATCGGGACGATCGCGCGCAGGCTGTCCGATGTCGACAGTGGATGACCGCAGGACAAGATCCACGACCGCAGCGCCCCGCACAGGACAGCGAGCACCACGTCGTTGACCTTGCAGGAGTGCGCCCGGGCGATCTCCCTCGCCTCGGACAACGGGAACGACGCGAGCCCGACCCTGCTGCCCCGGGGGCGCGCGGTGCGGAACATCTCCGACAGACCCCCGCCGGGACGCAACACGGAGAGCGTGGCAGCCCCCACGAGACCACGAGTCGCGCGCTCCAGCGCGTTCGCCAGGCGTCCCGAACGCCGGACCAACTCCAGGGGGTCGGTCGCGATGGTCATGAGCGCGTCCAGCACCAGCACCCCGTCTCCGGGTGACGGCACGGGCGTCCAGGTGGCGACCTCGTCGACATCCGCGGAGACGCGCTCGTCGGTCATGAGCACCTGCGCCAGATCGACGGCGTTGGGCCCGCCCAGCAGGACGTGGTGGGTCTTGGTGAGGATCGCCAACCGGCCGTCGGGCAGGCCCTCGATGAGGTACAGTTCCCACAGCGGACGATCCGCCTCGAGGGGCCTGTCGACCAATCTGGCCACCAGGTCGGCCAGCTGCCGCATCCCGCCCGGCGCCGGCAGCGCCGACCGGCGGACGTGGAAGCTCAGGTCGAAGTCGGGGTCGTCGACCCAGACCGCCCTGGCCAGGCCGAACGGGACCTGGCGGATCCGCTGCCGGTAGCGGGGCGCGTCGGCCAGCCGCGTGTCGACGAATTCCATGACACGGTCGATGTCCCACGGCTCGTCGCGGGCGACCAGGGCCAACGAACACGAGTGCCGGCTCCGGGAACGCGCGGCGTCCCCGAGGAGCAGGTCCGCGTCCGCGGTGGCCAGCCTGGTCGCCACGGCGTCAGACCGCCTCGTCCAACCCGAGCAGACCGCGGATCTCCACGGCCGCCCGATCGAACACCTGGTAGAACACGCCGATCATGCCGGTCTGCACCGCGCCGAGGATGTTCTCGATCGCGTCGTCGACCATCACGCACTCCCTCGGCTCGAGCTCGAGGCGGCGGGCGGCCTCGAGGAAGGCCTCCGGCTCGGGCTTCTCGACGCCGATCGCGCCGCTGAGCACCACGTGGTCGATCCCGTACTCACGGGCGTCCTCGCGGACGCGGTCGGCGCCCGACCCCTCGGGTTCGTTGCTCAGCACGGCGAGGCGCACATCGTTGGCCCTCGCACCGGTCAGGATCGACCGCCAGTTCTCACGGTCCTCGTCCGTGCCGTCCAGCACGCCGAAGTAGTCGACTATCAGTCCACGCATGGGGACAGCCTAGGCAACACCCGTCCGGTGTGCAGTAGGCGAGGTGGAACCACGGCCGCGATCCGCGGCGTCAAGAGGGTAGAGGACGCGAGACCACCGAGGGTCGAGCGCGAGAGGAGCCCAGCCAGATGACACCGACACCCGTATCCGCACCGACGTCCGGCCGGCCGCCGCCGGCCGCCGTGATCGCCGCCGGAGGCGCCGCGGAGACGCACACGGCGGACGGCCGGATCCGACCCCTGCCGCCGACGGAACCCGAACCGGGTTCGCGGGGACGTGAGCGCGAGCGCGTCGTCCAACGCACCCCGGGAACCGCGCCCGCCCCGGACGAGGAGGTACCCGTGCCTGCACGACGGGCCGCCCACGCGCTCGTCGTCATGGCGCTGGAGGTCGTGGATCGTCGGCGCGCGCCGCAGAACACCCGTGGGGCGTTCCCGCCGCATCTCATGGAGATGCTGCGTTCCCTCGCGCGCACCGGTGTACCCGGACAGCACCTGGGGCCCGCCAGACTCCACCGCCTCCACATCCATGCCGCCGGCGCCGTGGCGACGGACGCGGGGCCGGACGGGGACCCCGGGTCCCGGGACTACGAGGTCTGCGCCACGTACGCGCGCGGACCGCGGCTGTTCGCCGTCGCGGCCCGCATCCGGGTGACACCCACGGGGGCCGGCTGCACGGCCCTGCGGTTGGTGTGAGCGCCCCGGCGCGGTGGCCGGGCGGGACCGATCAGTCCCGGCGACC
>NZ_KV823872.1:0-2263 GCF_001815995.1 Dietzia sp. HMSC21D01
GAAGACCGCCACAGAGCGATCAAGTCCACAACTCAACCCTGTGACACAGCGGCGATGGCGGCGCCACCACCGTCCCACACGGGTGTACTCCAAAGAGACGATGAACTGGCGCCTTGGCAAACAAGGGAGGGCTGTGGGGCTGACTTGTCCCTGCGTTGTCCGGTCTGCCAGACGGACGTGAACATCTCCTTGTAAGACTGTCCACCCCGGGGCCGGGAGCGGATGACCGGCGGGGTCGAAGCGGCGGATGCGGGGCCGGCCCGCCGGGCGCCCGGGCGGACATGGCGAGAGCCCCGGACCTCTCTCGAGATCCGGGGCTCTCCCCGTGGCGGTGGCGGTGGGATTTGAACCCACGGTTGGGGGTTACCCAACACAGCATTTCGAGTGCTGCACCTTCGGCCGCTCGGACACGCCACCGCCGATCAGGCTACTGCACGAGGGCCCGCAGAGAAAAATCGGCGCGGGCACACGCTCACTTGTCGTTGCCGGTGAGCTTGCTGGCGGCCTCGTTGGCCTTGTCCTTGAGCTTCTCGGCGCCCTGCTTCAGGCCCGCCGCGCCCTGGTCGGCCTGACCCTCGGCCTGCAGATCACGGTCGCCCGTCGCGGCGCCCGCGGACTCCTTGGCGCGGCCGCCCAGCTCCTCGGCCTTGTTCGAGAACTTGTCTCCCACTCCCATGTGGTACTCCTCTCGATCGCGGCGCCGGGGCCCGGCGCCTCTCGAGATCCACCGTATCCACGCCCGGCCGGGGCCTCCACCGCGTGCGGGTCACGATCGGATCACCGGGCGGGGCGGGCCGGCGTCAGCGTCGGGCGCGGAAGAAGTCCTCGAGAACAGCCGCGCACTCGTCCTCCAGCACGCCGCCGTGCACCTCTGGCCGGTGCACCAGCCGCCGGTCGCGCACGACGTCCCACAGCGAGCCGCAGGCCCCCGTCCGCGGCTCCCACGCCCCGAACACGATCCGGCCCACCCGCGCCGCGACCGCCGCCCCCGCGCACATCGTGCAGGGCTCGAGCGTCACCACGAGGGTGCAGTCGTCCAACCGCCAGCCGTCACCGAGCACCCTCGCGGCCTCGCGCAGCGCGAGCACCTCGGCGTGGGCGAACGGGTCGCCGTCGGTCTCTCGGCGATTGGTGGCGGCGGCCAGCTCGGTGCCGTCCGGGCCGATGACGACCGCGCCGACGGGCACGTCCTCGGGCGGGGTGCCCGCGGCAACGGCCAGCGCGCGGCGCACGAGGGCCTTGTTCGCGCGGTGCACCCTCACGAGTCGGGCAGGTGCCGCTCGATCTCGTCGCCGAACCCCATCCGCTCGGCCACGGACTGCAGCTGCTCGTCGGCGTACAGATCCACCTCGGAGACGATGATCTCCAGCACCCCGGCCGGCAGACCCATGTCCTCGAGGATCGCCATGTCGCCCTCGCCCCAGGGATCGGTGTCCTCGAGCTCCTCGTCGGTCATGTCGGGGACGTCCACGTTGAGCTCGTCGAGCACGTCGGCGGCGAGGTCGTAGTCCAGCGACGCGGTGGCGTCGGAGAGCATGAGCCGCATGCCGGACGGGCCCGGGCGCAGGATCACGAAGAACTCGTGGTCCACGTCCACCAACCCGAACGACGGCCCCTCGGCCCGCAGCGCGCGGACCTGCCGCGCGGCGTCGTCGAGACTCGTCAGCGCGGCGTCGTCCAGGCGCGTGACCTGCCACGATCCGCCGTCCTGCACCACCCCGAGCGCGATGCCGGTCACCGAGTCGTCGTCGGAATCGCGGGCGTGTCGGTCGGAGCTGCTGGCCATGGGCTCAACCGTAGTCTGCTGTGAGAACCTTGTCAGGTGACGGTGACGGCGGACGTGTGCGTGCTCGGGGCGGGTCTGATCGGCGGTTCGCTGATGCGGGCCCTCGGCCCCGAACGGGCCTTCGGATGGAACCGTTCCGCCGCAGGCGCCGAGGCCGCCACCGCCGCGGGTTTCGCCGTCACCACGGACCTGCCCGACACGCTCCGCCGGGCCCGGGAGTCAGATGCCCTCGTCGTCGTCGCCGTCCCCCTCCCCGCCCTCGACGCGGTCCTGGGCGCGGTGGCCGAGCACGCACCGGGCGTCGCCCTCACCGACGTCATCAGCGTCAAGGGGCCCGTCCTGGACGCGGTGCGGCGCCACGGCCTCGGGGCGCGGTTCGTGGGCGGGCACCCCATGGCCGGCACCGCCCACTCCGGCTGGGACGCGGGCGACCCGGACCTGTTCCGCGGCGCCACGTGGCTCGTCGCGGCGGACCCG
>NZ_KV823873.1:0-11217 GCF_001815995.1 Dietzia sp. HMSC21D01
GCCCGGCGATGTCGCCGGGCCGCCCCTGTGGACGGTGGTGCGTCAGGTCACTTGAGGGTGACGGTGGCACCGGCCTCTTCGAGCTTGGTCTTGGCGGCCTCGGCGGCCTCCTTGTCGGCCTTCTCGATGATCGCCTTGGGGGCGGACTCGACGAGGTCCTTGGCCTCCTTGAGGCCCAGGCCCGACACGATCTCGCGCACGACCTTGATCACGCCGATCTTCTTGTCGCCGGCCGACTCCAGGACGACGTCGAACTCGTCCTGCTCGGCGGCGGCCTCGCCACCGGCAGCCGGGGCGCCGGCGGCGGCGACGGCGACCGGAGCGGCCGCGGTGACCTCGAAGGTGTCCTCGAACAGCTTCACGAACTCGGAGAGCTCGAGAAGAGTCATCTCCTTGAAGGCCTCGAGCAGCTCGTCGTTGCTGAGCTTCGCCATGGTGGCGTCCTTTCTGTTGGTCCCGGTGCCGTCAGACGGCCCGGAAGCATGTGGGGTGGATCAGTTCTTCTTGTCCTGGAGCGCCGCGAACAGACGTGCCAGCTGCGAGGCGGGCGCGTTGAACAGGCCGGCGGCCTTGGCCTGGTTGCCCTTGAGGGCACCGGCCATCTTCGCGAGCAGGACCTCGCGGGACTCGAGCTCGGCGATCTTGTCGAGCTCGTCGGCGGACAGCGGGGCGCCGTCCATGACGCCGCCCTTGATG
This sequence comes from Dietzia sp. HMSC21D01, assembly GCF_001815995.1. NCBI lineage: Bacteria > Bacillati > Actinomycetota > Actinomycetes > Mycobacteriales > Dietziaceae > Dietzia > Dietzia sp. HMSC21D01. Next base: position 697 of record NZ_KV823873.1, read on the forward strand.
ACGAGCGCCTTGTTGTCCTTGGCGAAGTTCTTGAGCGCCTTGGCGGCGTCCACGACCTCACCGGTGACGAACGCGATGGCGGTGGGACCGGACAGGAGGTCGTCGAGACCCTCGACTCCGGCTTCCTCGGCCGCACGCTTGACCAGGGTGTTCTTGGCCACGGTGTACGTGGCCGCGTCACCCAGCGTCTTGCGCAGCTCGGTCACCTGGGGAACGGAGAGTCCGCGGTACTCGGTGACCACGGCGGTGGAGGAGTTCTGGAAGTGCTGCTTGATCTCCTCGACGGCCTGGACCTTTGCGGGCTTTGCCATGTTTCGCCTCCTTTCTGCATCATCTCGCCCGGGAGAGACACGAACGCCCCGTGCGCAGGTGGCACGGGGCGCGGAGGAGGCGGGCCCGCGGGCGCGCTGTCGTCTACGCTGACCGGTGTTCTCCTGCGCGGGCCGTCCGGGCGCTCCCGGACCCTTCGACCACCCCCGGCGGGAATGGCGACCTGCGGTCTTCGGTGAAACTTGATCAGGCGCCCGGGGGCCTGGACCTCCGAGCGTTCAAACTTCGGACCCAAGGGTATAGGCGGCGGACGCCGCATACCAAATCGCCCGGGCCGGCCGCGAATGGCGGCAAGTCCGGCTTTCTGACAGATTGGTCCCGTGTCTCCAGCCTCCTCCCGCCTCGCCGTCGTCTATAACCCCACCAAGGTCGGAGTCGACGAGGTGCGCCGTCGCGCCACGGCACGGGCGTCCCGGCACGGGTGGACCGACCCCGTCTTCCTCGAGACCACGGAGGACGACCCCGGCACCGGTCAGGCCGCCGAGGCGGCGGCGCAGGGCGCCGGGCTGGTGATCGCGTGCGGCGGCGACGGCACCGTGCGCTCGGTCGCACAGGGACTGATCGGCACCACGGTGCCGATGGGCGTGGTCCCCCTCGGCACCGGCAACCTGCTGGCCCGGAATCTCGACATCCCCCTGGACGACGTCGACCGCGCGCTGCGGGTGGCCATGACCGGACGCAGCCGCGCCATCGACATCGGCGAGGTCCGCTACACGGACGGCGAGGGCGACTCCCACGACGACGTGTTCCTGGTGATGCTCGGTGCCGGGATGGACGCCGACATGATCGCCGGCACAGACGACGACCTCAAGGCGCGGGTGGGCTGGCTCGCCTACGTGGGCGCCTTCGCCTCCACCCTGCTGCGCGGCCACAGGATCAGGGTGGACTACTCCCTCGACGACGGCCCGCGGATCCAGACCCGCGCGAGGACCCTGCTCGTGGCGAACTGCGGGATGCTGCAGGCGGGGATGGTGCTGCTGCCGGACGCGGTGATCGACGACGGCCTGCTGGACGTGATGGCCCTGCGTGCGAAGGGCGCGATCGGGTGGGCGAAGGCCGGCGTGGTCCTAGCGCAACACACCGTCCGGCACCGCCTCAGCGCGCTGCGCCGCGGGGGCGGTTCGTCCCACGGGCCCGAGCGTCACGAGACCCGCCCGGTGGATTTCCGCCAGGGCGTGGGTGTCACCGCGCGCATCCTGGAGAAGCCGGCCGCGTTCCAGATCGACGGCGAGGACCGCGGAACAGTCGCCGAGTTCTCCGCCCGGATCAAGCGGAGGGGCCTCGCGGTACGCGTCGCGTACTGAACGAGCCGCCGGGCCTCGGCCGCGCGTCAGGGGTCCCGGAAGAGCGGAAAGCCCCGCGCCGGCGATTCCGGTCGCGGGGCCTTCGGCCGAGCTGGCTAGCTCACTCCGAGTCGGTGCCGGCCTCGAGGAGCTTCGAGATCGCCTGCGTGTCGACCGGGATGCCGGGGCCGGTCGTGGTGGAGACGGTGATCTTCTGCAGGTAGCGGCCCTTGGAGGAGGACGGCTTGAGGCGCATGACCTCGTCGATCGCGGCCTGGTAGTTCTCCGTGAGCTGCTCCGGCGTGAAGGATGCCTTGCCCACGATGAAGTGCAGGTTGTTGGCCTTGTCGGTGCGGAAGGTGATCTTGCCGCCCTTGATGTCGTTGACGGCCTTGGTCACGTCCATGGTGACGGTGCCCGTCTTGGGGTTGGGCATGAGACCACGCGGGCCGAGAACGCGGGCCACACGGCCGACCTTGGCCATCTGGTCCGGGGTGGCGATCGCTGCGTCGAAGTCGAGCCAGCCGCCCTGGATGCGCTCGATGAGCTCATCGGAGCCGACGGCGTCGGCGCCGGCGGCCTCGGCCTCGGTGGCCTTCTCGCCCTCGGCGAAGACGATCACGCGGGCGGTCTTACCGGTACCGTGCGGAAGGTTCACGGTGCCACGGACCATCTGGTCCGCCTTGCGGGAGTCGACGCCAAGTCGCATGGCGACCTCGACGGTGGCATCCATCTTCGTCGAGGAGGTGTCCTTGGCCAGGGCCAGGGCTTCCAGAGGCGAGTACAGCTTGGTGCGGTCGACCTTTTCAGCGGCGGCCTTGTAGGCCTTGCTGTTCTTGCTCATGTCTCATCCATTCCTGCCGCGTCACTCACGCGGCGGTCGGGTGTGGTTCGGGCCTGAGCTGCCCTCCCACGCAGTGCTCGGGGGTGGAGGTCAGCCCTCGACCGTGATGCCCATGGAACGGGCGGTGCCGGCGACGATCTTCGCGGCCTGGTCGATGTCGTTGGCGTTGAGGTCCTCCAGCTTGGTCTGCGCGATCTCACGGACCTGGTCCATGGTGACCTTGCCTACCTTGGCGGAGTGCGGCGTGCCGGAGCCCTTCTGCAGGCCGGCGGCCTTGAGCAGGAGCTTGGCGGCCGGCGGCGTCTTCAGCTTGAAGTCGAACGACCGGTCCTCGTAGACCGTGATCTCGACCGGCACGACGTTTCCGCGCTGGTTCTCGGTGGCGGCGTTGTAGGCCTTGCAGAACTCCATGATGTTGACACCATGAGCACCCAGAGCCGGGCCGACCGGCGGGGCCGGGTTGGCAGCGCCGGCCTGGATCTGGAGCTTGATGAGCCCTGAGACCTTCTTCTTCTTCGGAGGCATCGTCTTCCTGATTCTTCGACTGGATCTCGGCACCGCGCTGTACACGCGGGAGGCCGACTGTCGTGTGCACCCGCCCCCGCCGCCCCACCGTGAGGCGGGCATGCGGCGACACAAGCGCAACCTGGGAGAGTTTACGTGTTCCGCGCACGCAACGACTAATCGTGGGCGCGCACCGCTCCCCCGGACGCCTTCGGTGCGGAGACGACGAACCCGCCCCACGCTGGGCGCGGGGCGGGTCGCCGGAGGTTCGCGCGGGTCAGTCGATCTTCTCGACCTGGCTGAAGCCGAGCTCGACCGGGGTCTCGCGGCCGAAGATCGACACTAGCACCTTGAGCTTCTGGGCGGCCGGGTCGACCTCGGAGATCGACGCGGGCAGGGTCGCGAACGGGCCGTCCATGACGGTGACCGACTCGCCGACCTCGAACTCGACCTCGACGTTCTGCGGGACCAACCCGGCGTCGCCGTCGGCGACACCCGCGGCGGCGGCCTTCTTCTCCGGCTTGGGCGCCAGGAACTTGGCCACGTCGCTCAGGGAAAGCGGGGTGGGGCTGCCGCCCTGGCCGCCGGTCGCGCTGACGAAGCCGGTGACGCCGGGGGTGTTGCGCACGACGCCCCACGACTCGTCGTCGAGCTCCATGCGCACCAGCACGTAGCCGGGCAGGACCTTGCGGTTGGCGGTCTTCTTCTGACCGTTCTTGACCTCGGTGTACTCCTCCACCGGGACCTCGACCTGGAAGATCTTGTCCTCGGCGCCGAGGGTGACGGCGCGGGTCTCGAGGTTGGCCTTCACCTTGTTCTCGTACCCGGCGTACGAGTGGATGACGAACCAGTCGCCGGGCAGCTTGCGCAGCTGGCGCTTGAACGCGATGACCGGGTCGATCGCGGGCGTGGCCGGCTCGGCCGGCGACTCCTCGGCGGGGGCGTCGTCGCTCACGTCGTCGGTCTGCAGCGCCGACTCGTCGAGCTCGGCCTCGGCGACGTCCTCGTCACCCTCCTCGACGATGTCGCCCTCGACGTCCTCGTCGATCTCGGTGGGCTCGGCGTCGGTGGCCGCGTCCTCGTCGAGCTCGGCGCCGGCCGCGACGGTCTCGTCCTCGGCCTGCTCGGCGGCGGCGTGCTCGGCGGCGGCGTGCTCGGCGTCCTCGGCCCCGGGGCTCTGATCGATGTCGCTCACGGAAAATGCGGTCCTCTCGAAGTCGGCGGTCCGGATCTCACCCCGGACCTTCAGCGGCAGGTCTCTAGCGGTCGAAGACGAGCTCGACGAGCTTGCCCGCGCCGAAGTCGACGCCCGAGACGAGCGCGGTCATGAAGATGAGGAACAGGAACACGACGATGGTGTAGGTGACCATCTGGTTGCGCGTGGGCCAGATGACCTTGCGCAGCTCCTCGACGACCTGCTTGAGGTACTTGACGGGATTCGCGCGGGCGGTCCGCGTGTCCTCCGGCTTGTCCGCGTCCGTGCGGACCCGGCCCGCGACGGCCGTGTCGGCACGACCGGCCTTACCCGTGGGAACGGCGGCGGCCTCGGAGTCGCGAGCGCCGCGGGTATCGACGTCGTCGTCGCGATCCTGGCTCACGCGGCTACCTCCGGGTCGTCTGGCTTGCGGGGAAGTGCAGGGGCGACAGGACTTGAACCTGCAACCTGCGGTTTTGGAGACCGCTGCTCTGCCAGTTGAGCTACGCCCCTTCGGCCGGTTTCCCGACCACCCGTACCGTCCCGCGTAGCGGACCGCACGATCGCCTCGACTCTACAGTGTCGGCGACTGCCCGGGGGCAGCGCGGGTCGCGACCACGTTCGGTCGGGCATCTCAGTGTACGACAGCCGCCCCGGCGCCCCGAAATCGGCTCCCCCGGCCCTCTCAGTCCCCGAGCGCGACCGTGACGATCGCCTTGCCGAACACCTTGGCCCCGCCGCTGGTGACGACCAGCGCGACGTCGGCGCTCGAGCCGTCCTCTGCGACCTTCTTCACCGTCCCCGCCACCGCCAGGAGCGCCGGGGCGTCGGCCGGCACCACCACGGGGGCGGCGAACCGGAACGAGGTGGCCAGGACGCGATCGGCGCCCCCGGCCCACTCGGCGACGACCCCGATCGCCAGGGCCGAGGTCAGCATCCCGTGCGCCACCACACCGGGCAGGCCGAGCGCCTGCGCTGCCGCGTCGTCCAGGTGGATGGGGTTGTGGTCCCCCGACGCCTCGGCGTAGCGACGCAGGTCCTCCCGCCGGACCGGCAGTGTCCGCGGGGGCAGGGCGTCGCCGGCGGCGGGACTCGTCGTCGTCGCCCCCGTCGTGCCCTCCGGCGCGGGCGTCTCCTCCGGCGCGGTCGTCTCCTCCGGCCTGGTCACGCCTCCACCTCCGCGGTGAGCAACGCACTGGTCAGGGTCTGGACGGGCTCGCCGTCGGCGTCGCGGAGCACCGTGTCGAAACCGATCATGCGCCCGCCGCGCGCCGACCGCACGCCGGTGACCGTCGCGGTGGCGGTGAGGACGTCGCCCACGCGGATCGGCCGGTGGTGCTCGCTCGACTGGGCGGTGTGGAGGGTCCGCGCGAGGTCGATGCGCAGCGCGGGGTGCTCCATCACCGCGCGTTGGACCGGGGCGGTCAGGGCGGCGGCCAGCGTCGCGGGGACCTGACCGGCGGGCGCGCCGACGGCCTCGGCGAACCGTGTCACGACCGCGTCGGTCACGGTCACGGGATCGGCGACGACGACGAGGTCATCGGCGGTGTCTGTGCTCACAGCCCCCGACGCTACCTGAGGGCGCGTGCGGCGGGATCGCCCTCGCGGCGGCGCCCCGGCTCCTACGGTGAGGGCGGTCCAGCAGGAGGTGCGACGTGAGCCATGACTGGACACGCCCCCGGACTTCCGGCTGAGCCACGGCGTGTTCGGCGGCAGGGACGGAACCACGCCCGCGACCGCTGTACCCCGATCGACGTCCGGTGCGAGAGAGTCGCTCCCCGGGCCGGAACGACGAAGGCCGCCCGCGGCGATGCGGACGGCCTTCGATGGAAGTCGTACCGGTGGGGGGACTCGATCCCCCGACCTCACGATTATGAGTCGTGCGCTCTAACCAGCTGAGCTACACCGGCATGCCCTGCCAGTCGGGCGATCGAGCCGCCCCGCACAGTGCGAGCCCCCTGTCGGAATCGAACCGACGACCTTTTCCTTACCATGGAAACGCTCTGCCGACTGAGCTAAGGGGGCGGGCTACGCTCTGCGGCTGATCTCCCAACCGCTCGGCGCTGAAGCCTTTAGCAGATTACACACACCGCCGAACGCCGCACAAATCCGCCGGTGAGGGGTCTGTCTCCGGCAGGATGGGCGGGTGCGCATCTCCGTGGTCATCCCCGTGCTCGACGACGCCCGCGAGCTCGCGGGGTGTCTGGCCGCGCTCGCCGCACAGACTCGGGCCCCCGACGAGGTCGTGGTGGTGGACAACGGCTGCTCGGACGACAGCGTCGCGGTGGCGCGGTCCGCAGGCGCCCGCGTGGTCGTTGAGCCCGTGCGCGGGATCCCCGCCGCGGCCGCGTCCGGGTATGACGCCGCCACGGGTGACGTCATCGCCCGCCTCGACGCCGACTCCCGACCGGGCTCCGACTGGCTGGCACGGATCGAGTCCGCGTTCGCCGCCGACTCCGAACTCGTCGCGGTCTCGGGGCCGGGCGAGTTCATCGGCTTGACCGGCTGGCGGGCCCGGGCGGCGAAGCTGCTCTACATGGACGCGTTCTTCGTGTCCGTCGGATCCGCGATGGCCCACCCGGTGTTGTTCGGCTCGAACCTGGCGATGCGCCGCAACGCGTGGGAGCGGGTCCGCGACGGGGTCGACCGCACCGACCCGGAGCTGCACGACGACATCGACCTGTCGTTCCAGTTCGGAGCCGCGGACCGCCTGTGGGTGGACCGTTCGCTCGCCGTGGGCATCTCGGCCCGACCCTTCGACGACCCCGCCGCGATGCGCCGCCGCTTCTCGCGGGCGTTCCGCACGATCTTCCGCAACTGGCGCACGAGCCCGCCGTCGCAGCGGTGGCTGGAACGCGTCCAGCGCTGACCCGGCGCGGCGTCGGCCACACCGGGTCGGGCGCGGCTTTGGCGGTTCGGCCATTCCGCCAGCACATCCGGCCCCGAATGCGCTGCCCCTTTGACCTGCGATGTCGGATTGCTCGAAAATCGACGGGTTGAGCTGGGGGAAGGGACCACACCGGCAGCGCGAGCCGAAGAGCCAGCACACCCGGCGGCATACGCGCTGCCGGACTGCCCGCAGCTCAGTCCCAGACGAGGACCGACCAGAGGACCAGTTGCGTCACGCAGAATCCCGCGAGCATGTTGAGCACCAGGAAGCGCTTCCAGCCCTCGTTGGTCGCCTCGGCTGTGGCATCGGTGACCCGCGTGTAGGCGGCCACCGTCGCGAGGTACGGCAGGATCGCGAACGCCGCCCCCGAGGCCGGCCACGGCGCCGAAGTCAGCAGCACCAGTACGGCGGCCGCGTAGCAGGCCAGCGCGAACCACACCGTGGCCCGCGCCCCGAGCACGGTGGCGACCGACTTCAGGCCGGCCTCGCGGTCGAAGCGCACGTCCTGCACCGCACCGAACGCCTGCGACGCCGCACCCCACAACATGAACGCGATGAGGCAGGCCCACACCCCGCCGCTGAGATCTGCTCCGGCGATGGTCCAGCCGACGATCGCCGGGGAGACGAAGTGGAACGCCGACGTCCCGGAGTCCAGGAACGGAATCTCCTTGAAACGCAGCCCCTTGGCGCTGTAGGCGATCACCGCGAACGCGCTCGCCGCCAACCACAGCGACGACTCGAGCGTCCCGACCACCACGAGGTAGACCAAGAACGGCACGGTCGTCACGGCCGACGCCACCAGGGTCGGCCTGTGCAGCGACCGGTCGAGCACCGCCCCCTCGACCCCGCCCTTGCGGGGGTTGCGCAGGTCGGATTCGTGATCGAAGACGTCGTTGATCCCGTACATCGCAAGGTTGTACGGCACCAGGAAGAAGACCGTCCCGATCACGCCCACCAGGTCGAACCCGCCAGTGGCCAGGAAGTACGCCAGTGCGAACGGGGCGGCGGTGTTGATCCACGAGACCGGGCGGGACGACCAGAAGAGGGTGGTGAGCAGTCCGGGCGGTGCGGGCCGGTCGGGGCTGCGGACCTCGTCGTCGTCACCCCGCCCCGGCGCGCCACCCACCGCCACCGCACGCGGCCGCGCGGTGAGCACGAACCACACCGACGGCATGAACACCGCCACCGCCACGGCATAGGCGAAGTCCTCGATCGGTGCCAGGCCGAGGCGGATGCCGCTGGTGAGGGCGTCGTCGTAGGCCACGAGCCCGGCGGCGATCATGATGTTGTCGAAGATCGCCGTGAGCACGAGCAGCACCACGAGCGAGCCTCCGACCCCGATGAGCCAGCGTCGCCGGTCCTCTCCGCGCAGGCGCCACAGAGCGATGAGCGCGGCCGCCACCACCGGGATGGACATGGTGGCGTTCATCGTGGAGTAGATGCTCACGCGCGCTCCCCCGCCCGCCGTGACCGGACGTGCTCGACGAACGTCACCGCCCCGGTCGCGCACACGAGCGCGAGGTGGGACAGGAACGCGAGGAACACGACCTCCTCGAGCGGGATCTCCGGCGCCACGAGCAACCCGGTCATGAAGTCGGTCTGCCCGCGAAAGAACACGCCGCTGCGCACGCCGAGCACGTCCCACGTCAGCAGCAGCGCCACCGACGCGGTCACGGCGAGCGCGGTGGCCGCCGGCGCGCGGAACGCCGCGAGCTTCCAGCGATGGTCGATGACGAGGATGCCCGCGAACGAGATCGCCTGGACCGCCAGGTACGCCAGCCCGATCACCGGTCGAACACCGTGCCCCCGCCCGACGCCGCGCCCCCGCTGGCGGCGGCCCGATCGAACACCGTGCCCCCGCCGGGCTCGGCGACCGGCGCCGTGCTCGTGTCCCCGCGGACGTGCTTGAGCACCAGCTCGGCGCTGATGAGGCACATCGGCAGGCCGATGCCGGGGATCGTCGAGGCACCCGCGTAGTACAGGCCGTCGACGTGCTTGCTCACGTTGCGGGTGCGGAAGAACGCGCTCTGCGCGAGCGTGTGTGCCGGGCCCAGGGCGGTGCCGCGCCACGCGCCGAGGTCGGCCTCGAGGTCGGCGGGCGCGATGGTGCGCCGCACGACGACCCGCTCGGCGAGGTCGTCGGCGCCCGTCCACTCGGCGATCTGGGCGATCGCGCGGTCGGCGGCGGCCTCGATCACCACATTCCCGGCACCGTCCACGCCGCCGCGCCCGAGGGACGGATCGGCGGGGATGGGCACCAGGACGAAGAGGTTCTCGTGCCCCTCCGGCGCGATCCCGGCTGCCGGGTCGATGTCGGTGGCGCTGGGTCGACAGACGTAGAGCGACGCCGGGTCGGGGATGTGCGGGTCGTCGCCGAATATCGCGTCGAACCCCTCCTCCCAGCGGTCGGTGAACAGCAGCGTGTGGTGCGCGAGCTGCGGCAGCTCGCCGCGCACGCCGAGCAGGATGAGCAGCGCGCCCGGCCCGGGGGTCTTGGCGTCCCAGTATTTCTGTGGGTACGTGCGGAGGTCCTCCGGGAGCCACCGGGTCTCGAGGTGGTGGAGGTCGGCGGCGCCGACGACGAGGCCGGCCGGCAGCGTCCGCTCCGCCCCTGCCCGGTCGCGCACCCTCAGGCCCTGCACACGGGGGCGGGCCCGGCCGGACACGCGCCCGGCGGCGCCCTCGGATGTGGTGACCAGTTCGATCGCCTCGGTGCCCGTGTGGATGCGCACCCCCTGCTCCTCGGCCACCCTGCGCACGGCGGCGATCACCTCGGTGAACCCGCCCCGCGGGTAGAGGACGCCGTCGGTGAGGTCGAGGTGGCTCATGAGGTGGTAGATCGACGGCGCCAGGTACGGCGAGGAGCCGAGGAACACGGCCGGGTAGCCGAGGATCTGCTGGATGCGCCGGTCGGAGAAGCGCCGCGACACGAACGAGTGCAGCGGCTGCACGAGCCGCGCCACCAGGCTGCCGGCCCGGGCCACGACGTCCGGCCGCACGAGCGCCGGGTACGAGGTGAAGTTGGTGTAGAGGAACCGCTTGAGCGCCAGGTCGTACGTCGTGCGCGCCGAGTCGAGGTACGTACCCAGCACCCGCCCGGCGCCGGCCTCGAGCGACTCGAACAGGGCCGTGGACGCCGCGCGGTCCGAGCGGACATCGACCGGGTCGCGCCGGTTCTCGAAGTACACGCGGTACCCGGGGTCCAGGCGGACCAGGTCGAGTTGCTCATCCGCGGAGGTGCCACAGAGACGGAAGAAGTGGTCGAATACCTCGGGCATCAGGTACCACGAGGGGCCGGTGTCGAAGCGGAACCCGACCGCCGACCAGCTGCCCGCGCGGCCGCCGACCTGGTCAGTGGCCTCGACCAGGGTGACGTCGCGGCCCTCGCGGGCGAGCAGCGCTGCGGTCGCCAGGCCCGCGATCCCGCCGCCCACCACCACGACGGGCCCGTCCGGGGCGTGCCGGGGGTTCATCG
>NZ_KV823874.1:0-683 GCF_001815995.1 Dietzia sp. HMSC21D01
ACCAAACCACAGGGAGCACTAGCTGAGGCTGACGGGAAGACTCCTGATCCCGGCGCTTGACCTTGAAGTGCACTCCAAGGTCTACCGTGAGGTCATGACAAGCCAGGCAATGACGAGCTACATGCGGATCGGAGAGCTCGCCAACGTCGTCGGCCTCAGCCCGGACACGATCCGCTACTACGAGAGAGTTGACTTACTACCGCCCCCAGCCCGCACCCCGTCGGGCTATCGGATCTACAGCACGCAAGCGGTGGATCGTCTGCGCTTCATCCAGGGGGCACAGCGGCTAGGCCTCAAGCTCGACGACATCCGTGACCTCCTCTCCGTCAGAGACACAGGAGCCTGTCCGTGTGAACCGGCAGGAGACCTACTCACCCGCCGGTTGACCGAACTCGATGCAGAAATTAAACGTCTGAAAACTCTGCGAACCGAGATGACGACCATGCTCACAGCCTTGCCTGCCGAGAATTGCCCACCCCCGACCCCAGGAACTTGGCTTGAAACAAAGAAGGAGGTGAACTGAGATGCACGACTGCTGCGAAGACCCGATGTGCCCGCCAGAACTCTGCGGCTGCGGCTGCTAACCAGCAAGGAGGGGGCTCCGGCCCCCTCCTTGCTCCTCGCCCTGGGTCGCGGGTCGGCTGAGCAATCTGCGGACTGGTTCCGATTGAGGATCCCCTAAC
>NZ_KV823875.1:0-8459 GCF_001815995.1 Dietzia sp. HMSC21D01
CCCGCCCAGGACTGCGACATCGACCACTGCCGACCCTTCAACCACACCGACCCCGACAGCGGCGGCCTGACCATCGAAGCCAACCTCGCCAGCATGTGCCGCCAACACCACCGCTTCAAAACCTTCCACGGCTGGCACTACCACCTCGACCCCGACGGCACCCTGACCGTGACCACCGACACCGGCCACACCCTGACCACCCACCCCACCGGACCCCTGGCCCGCTGGCGCCAACGCGACCCAGACCCAGACCCAGACCCAGACCCCACCGACGACGCCCCACCCCGCCGGCCCTGGCTCGACCCTCGACCACAAGCCACCCACTGGCTCCGACGCGCCCGACGCCTCGCCGCCGAACGCGCCGCCAACACCACCACACCCCCACCCACAACCGGCCACCCCACCACCGACACCGACCCACCGCCCTTCTAGACGGCGCCGGCCGTCAGTGCGCGACGAAAAGCGCCGGGGCCCGACGTCGCGGACAGCGACGCCGGGCCCCGGCGGAAGACGATCAGAAGGTCAGTGCTTCTCGCGACCCCAGTGGTACTCGAACACCAGACCGGAGGCGCAGAAGATCACGCCGAGGGCGCCACCGATGAGCACCCACCAGTTCCAGAACGCCGCACCGTAGCCGATGACGAAGACCGAGAAGGCCAGCAGGAACGGCCAGAAGCTGTGCGGGCTGAAGAAACCCAGCTCACCGGCACCGTCGGAGACCTCAGCCTCCTCGTAGTCCTCGGGCAGGGTGCTGATGCGCCGCGCCACGAAGCGGAGGTAACCACCGATCAGCAGGCTCAGGCCGGCCGAGAGCACGAGGGCCGTGGTACCGACCCACTCGACGCCCGTCCGCGACGTACCGGTGAGGTACGCGTACGCGATGGCCAGGATGGCCAGGAAGATAAACAGTGCGTCAAAGATTCGTACTGTTGCGCTCATCGTTCAGAAATCCTTCGCGTGATACCGGGAGAACCGTCAGTTAGCTGACGCGGTCTCGATGGTGTTGTTCTGGTCGCGGGTATCGCTGCGGCCGGTCTTGAACGGTGCAGTGGAGATCGAGTACGGCTCCTCCCCGATGGACTCCAGCGCCTCCGCGTTGGTCGCGGTCGGGTTGGCCTGGCGGAATTCGATGTAGTCGGCGAACGCCTCCGGGGAGACCGCACGCAGCTCGAAGTTCATCATCGCGTGGTAGATGCCGCACATCTCGGCACAGCGGCCGACGAAGGCACCCTCGCGCTCGATCTCCTCGATCTGGAACATGCTCAACTGCTGGTTCTTGCCGGGGTGCGGCATGACGTCGAGCTTGTAGATGAACTCGGGGATCCAGAACGAGTGGATCACGTCCGCCGACGCGAGTCGGAACTCGATGCGGGTGTCGGTCGGCAGCACCAGGACCGGGACCTCCTCGGAGGTGCCCACGGTCTCGATGTTGTTGTAGTGCAGGTACGACTTGTCCTCGGCGAGACGGCCGTGGATCGGGCCGCCGGCGGCGGGCTCACCCTCGTGCCCGAGCGCCTCGCGGGCCTCGTCGGACAGCACACCGGCCTCCTCGGCCTGACGCTGCGCCTCGTAGTTGGTGCCATCCTCGATGCTCGCACCGGCCACGTCGACCTTGTTGTAGCCGAACTTCCAGTTCCACTGGTACGCGGTGACGTCGCCCTTGACGCCGACCTCCTCCTCCGGACGGAGGTCGAGGACCTTGTTCTGCGTGACCACGGTGAAGTAGAAGAGCACGGAGATGATCACGAACGGCACAGCCGTGTAGATCAGCTCCAGCGGCACGTTGTACGCCGTCTGCCGCGGGAACTCGCCGTTGTCGTTCTTCCGCTTGCGGTAGGCGGCCATCGACCAGAAGATCAGGCCCCACACGAAGAACCCGACGATCAGCGAAGTGATGACGGTGCCCGTCCAGAACTCGCGGATCGCGACGCCCTCGGGGGTGACACCGGTCGGGAATCCGAAGTTGATCGTCTGGTTCCACCACTTGTTGTCGGTGTGGAGGCTACAACCGGACAACAGCAAGCCCAATGAACCGAGAGCCACCGCGAGAGTCGCCCTGCGCGTCCGACGACGCCCGTCACGCTGTTCCACCATCACGCCTTCCTGATCAGCGGCACCGGCCACGTGGCCGGGACACCTTAGAAGAGTAGACCACGGCTCTCAGAATGAAAGCCGCGGGTCCGGCAATTCACCCGCGAGGCCCCCACGCCGTCCGCCGGGACGGGCGGGAACCCACGGACCAGTAGTATTCGAACGCGTCCGGACCCGCGCAGGCGGGTCATCACGGACGCTACGACGACGATGGACGAGGTACCCGACGAATGTGTGGCCTGCTCGGTCTGATCACCCCTGACGGCTCCGCCCGTACCCACGAGGCCCGCGTGCTCGGCGCCATGGGGTGCCAGCGCCACCGCGGGCCCGACGAGGTCGGCACCTGGGTCGACGGCGACATGGCCTTCGGGTTCAACCGCCTGTCGATCATCGACATCTCGCACTCACACCAGCCGCTCCGCTGGGGCCCGCCGGAGCAGCCCGACCGCTACGCGCTCGTGTTCAACGGCGAGATCTACAACTACCTCGAGCTGCGGGACGAACTGCGGCGCGAGTTCGGCGCCACCTTCGAGACGGAGGGCGACGGCGAACCGATCATCGTCGCCTTCCACCACTGGGGCCCCGCCGCGGTCCGCCGGCTCCGCGGCATGTTCGCCTTCGCCATCTGGGACACCGTCGAGCGGTCGCTCTTCGTCGCCCGCGACCCCTTCGGCATCAAGCCCCTCTACATGGCGACCGGCCCCGGGGGCACCGTGTTCGCGAGCGAGAAGAAGTCGATCACCGAACTGATCGACCTCGTCGTCGTCGACACCTCCCTCGACACCCGCGCCCTCCAGCACTACGTCACTCTCCAGTACGTCCCGGAGGACGAGACCCTCACCCGCGGCGTCCGGCGCCTCGAGTCCGGGTGCCACGCCACCCTCACTCCCGGCGGCGAGCCGGTCATCGAGCGGTACTTCGAACCCACCTTCCCCGTGGCGCCCGTCGCCGACGGCGACGCCGAGCGCCGCTACGACGAGATCGCCGCGGCCCTCGAGGACTCCGTCGCGAAGCATATGCGCGCCGACGTCACCGTCGGATCGTTCCTGTCCGGCGGTATCGACTCCACCGCCATCGCCGCGCTGGCGCGGCGCCACAACGAGAACCTCCTGACGTTCACCACCGGCTTCGAGCGCGAGGGGTACTCGGAGATCGACGTCGCCGCCGAGTCCGCGGCCGCCATCGGGGTCGAGCACATCGTCAAGGTCGTCTCCCCCGAGGAGTTCGCCGCCGCGATCCCCGAGATCATCTGGCACCTCGACGAACCGGTCGCCGACCCCGCCCTGGTGCCCCTGTACTTCGTCGCCCGTGAGGCCCGCAAGCACGTCAAGGTCGTGCTGTCCGGCGAGGGCGCCGACGAACTGTTCGGCGGCTACACCATCTACAAGGAGCCGCTGTCGCTCGCGCCGTTCGAGAAGGTCCCCGGCGCCCTACGTCGCGCGCTCGGCAGGGCCAGCGAGCTGATCCCCGAGGGCACCCGGGGCAAGAGCCTCCTGCACCGCGGCTCGATGACGCTGGAGGACCGCTACTACGGCAACGCGCGCTCGTTCTCCGAGGAGCAGGTCCGCTCCGTCCTGCGCGACTACCGCCCCGAGTGGAGCCACCAGGACGTCACCGCGCCCATCTACGAACGCTCCCGCGGCTGGGACCCCATCGCGCGCATGCAGCACCTCGACCTGTTCACCTGGCTGCGCGGCGACATCCTCGTCAAGGCGGACAAAGTCACCATGGCCAACTCCCTCGAACTGCGCGTGCCGTTCCTCGACCGCGAGGTCTACGAGGTCGCCTCGCGGCTGCCGTACACCGAGAAGATTGCCCACGGCACCACCAAGTACGCCCTGCGCAAGGCGCTCGAGCGGATCGTGCCCGCGCACGTGCTGCACCGGCGCAAGCTCGGCTTCCCCGTGCCCACGCGCCACTGGCTGGCCGGGCCGGAACTGCACGACTGGGCGCGCGAGCACGTGGCGGCGTCGGGCACCGACGAGTACGTGAACAAGGACGCCGTGATGCGCATGCTCGACGAACACCGTCGCGGCGACTCCGACCACAGCCGTCGGATCTGGACCATGCTGTGCTTCATGATCTGGCACGGCATCTTCGTGGAGGGGCGCATCTCCCCCGACATCGAGCGGCGCGAGTACCCGGTTCGCCTCTGAGCCCGGGGACGGGCACGGCGGACCGGGCGGCGGGTCAGGCCGGGAGGAGCGAGGAGATCTCCTCGGCCGCCTCGTCGCCGTAGGTGTCGGCGAGACGGCGGCGCGCGGCCACCGGGTCGATGGTCCACTCCTGGGTGCCGGTGGTCTCGAGGACGTGCGTGGCGATGAGCGCACCGAACTGGGCCGAGCGCTCCAACGACAGTCCGTCGAGGACACCGCTGAGGAAGCCGGCGCGGAACGCGTCGCCCACACCGGTCGGATCGAGCAGGTTGTCCGACGGCACGATCCCGACCTCGATCGGCTCGGAGCCCTGCTCGACGATCACCACGCCCTTGCCGCCGCGGGTCGTGACGCGGGTGCCGACCCTGGCGTCGAGTTCGGCCGCCGTCCAGCCGGTCTTGTTGAGCAGCAGCTCGTACTCGTACTCATTGGTGAACAGGTAGCGCGCACCGTCCACCAGGGCGGCGGCCGCCTCGCCGTCGAGGAACGCGAGCTGCTGGGAGGGATCAGCGGCGAAATCCAGGCCCAGCTCGCGGCACTCCGCCGTGTGGGAGTTCATCGCGGTCGGGTCGTTGGCGCCGATGAGGACGATCTCGGGGCGGCCGATCCGCTCCACCAGGCGGGCCAACGAGATGGTGGCGGCCTCCCCCATCGCGCCGGGGTAGAACGACGCGAGCTGCGCCATCTCCGAGTCGGTGGTGCACACGAACCGGGCGGTGTGCAGGGCAGAGCTGATGTGGACCGCCGAGCAGTCGACGCCGTGCCGCTCGAGCCAGTCGCGGTAGTCGGCGAAGTCCTCGCCCGCCGCGCCCACCAGATGGGGCTGACGACCGAGCACGCCGAGCGCGAAGGCGATGTTGCCACCGACGCCGCCGCGCCGGATCTGTAGCGAATCCACCAGGAAGCTCAGCGACACGTGCGCGAGCTGGTCCGGCAGCAGCTGCTCGGAGAAGCGACCCGAGAAGGTCATGAGGTGGTCGGTGGCGATGGAACCTGTGATGACGACGGGCATGCCCCAGACAGTAGACGACCCGGACCGATGCGTGATCGGTCCGGGTCGTCAGGCGGTCAGCGCGACCGACGGGTCAGTTGAACGAGTCGCCGCAGGCGCACGAACCGGTGGCCTGGGGGTTGTCGATCGTGAAACCCTGCTTCTCGATGGTGTCGACGAAGTCGATCGAGGCACCCATGAGGTACGGGACGCTCATGCGGTCGACGGCGAGCTTGACGCCGCCGAAGTCGTCCACCACGTCGCCGTCGAGCGAACGGTCGTCGAAGAAGAGCTGGTAGCGCAGGCCCGCGCAGCCGCCGGGCTGGACGGCGATGCGCAGGGAGAGGTCGTCACGACCCTCCTGATCGAGCAGGGCCTTGGCCTTGGCGGCGGCGGCCTCGGTGAGCAGTACGCCGGTGGCGGTGTTCTCCGCAGTGGTCATGTCGGTTCTCCTTGCGATCCGAGAGGGCTTCGGGGACGTATGCAGGTTCCAACGTCCACCGGGGAGTCCTCTATTCCCCGGCTCCCGTTCCCCTCCACACGATACGCCTGCCACCTCGTACGGGTGAATGTCCGGCACAACCGGGGATCGCCTAGCCTTGAGTGCGTGAAGTTGCGCGCATTCGGCTCCAGAGACGACGAGACCGGCAAGGACTCCCCCGCCCCCGAGGCGGCGACGGAGCCGACGCCCGAGCCCGCCGTCGACCCGCGGCGTCCCGCGGGCAAGGGCAAGCCCACGCCCCGCCGCCGCGACCAGGAGCGCGCCCGCGGGATGCGCCAGGGGCCGGTCACCGCTCCGCTCACCCGCAGGGAGGCGAAGGAGCGCCGCAAGGCAGCGCAGGCCTCCATGACCAAGGAGGAGCGCCGCGCCGCGAAGGCCGAGGAGCGCGCCGCCCGCGAGGAACGCCGCCAGCTCATGATGGAGGGCGACGACCGCTACGTCCTCTCCCGCGACCGCGGCGAGGTCCGGCGCTTCGCCCGCGACTGGGTGGACACCCACCGCCGACTCATCAACTGGTTCATGCCGCTGGCGCTGTTCGTCATCGTCTTCCAACTCATTCCCAACCCGGAGCTGCTGGCGTTCAGTCAGACGCTGTTCCTCGTCCTCATCGCGGTCGTCGTGATCGACGGCGTGCTCCTCGGCCGAACCGTGAACAAGGCGGTCCGCGAGCGGTTCCCCGACACCGACGACACCGGTTTCGGCATGGGCTGGTACGCGGTCATGCGCGCGACCCAGCCGCGGATGCTGCGCACCCCGCGTCCCCGGGTCCGCCCGGGCGACGCCATCTGATCCCGCCCCGCTGCTCCCCGGAAGGGTCTGACCCATGCGCCTGCTCGTCCTCGGTGGCACCCGCTCGGGTAAATCCGCCCACGCCGAGTCCGTGGCCGCCGCCACCGGTACCGACGTCGTGTACGTCGCCACCGCCCGTCGCGACCCCGACGACGCGGAGATGACCGCCCGCATCGCCGCGCACCGCGACCGCAGGCCGGACGAGTGGGTCACCGAGGAGACCGACGAGGTCACCCGCGTCCTCGCCGAGCACCCGGACTCGACCGTCCTCGTCGACGACCTCGGGGGCTGGCTCACCCGACGCATGGACGCCACTCTCGGGTGGACCGACGGGGGGTCCGCGGTCGCCGACGAGACGGACGCGCTCGTCGCCGCGGTCGCCGAGCACCCCGGCCCGGTCGTGTTGGTCTCCCCCGAGGTCGGCCTCGGCGTGGTCCCGGACACCCTCTCCGGCCGGGTGTTCGCCGACGTGATCGGCTCACTCAACCGGCGACTGGCGCAGGTGTGCGACTCGGCGGTCCTCGTCGTCGCCGGGCGTGCGCTGCCCCTCGACGACGCGCGCCCGACCCCCGCCGCCACCACGCCCGTCGTTACGGCCGCGGCGACGACCGCGCCCGCCGACACCCCGGCCGAGCCTCCCGCCAGCACGCCCACCGACGGGCACACCGGAGCCTCGCAGGACTTCCCCGGACTCTCCGACGTCGCGCATTACGACGACCCGGTCGTCTTCCCGCCGGTCCACCCGCCGTCCCACGCGGTCGCCGAGGAGGCCCGCGGTCGACACCTCACGCTGACCAAGCCGGCGGCGTCCCTCGGACGCCTCGAGGAGCTGGGCGTCTGGATCGCCTCGTGCCAGGGCACATGTCCGCCGCGCCCGCTCGAGCGGGCTCGCGTCGTGGTGTTCGCCGGTGACCACGGTGTCGCCGAGCACGGGGTCTCCGCGTTCCCGCGGGAGGTCACCCTGCAGATGGCCGACAACATCGTCGCCGGGGGCGCGGCCGTGTCCGTCCTCGCCCGCACCGCCGGCGCGACGGTCCGGGTGGCCGACATGGCGATGTCCGCGGAGCGCCCCGGGGGTCTCGACGACCACAAGGTCCGCCGCTCCAGCGGTTCCATCGACCGGGAGGACGCGCTGAGCCCCGAGGAGGTGCGGGCCGCGATCGCCGCCGGCCGCCGCATCGCCGACGAGGAGGTCGACTCCGGGGCGGACCTGCTCATCGCGGGTGACCTCGGCATCGGCAACACCACTCCGGCTACCGTCCTCACGTGCCTGGTCACCGGCCACGAGCCCGTCGAGCTCGTGGGGCGCGGCACCGGCGTCGACGACGAGGGCTGGATGCGTAAGACCGCCGCCATCCGCGACGCCATGTACCGCGCGTCCGGCGACCTCCGCGACCCCGTGGCGATGCTGCGGAAGGTCGGCGGTGCCGATCTCGCGGCGATGGCCGGGTTCCTCGCCCAGGCGGCGATCCGCCGGACGCCGTGCCTGCTCGACGGCTCGGTGGTCACCTCGGCCGCCCTCATGGCCGAGGCGCTGGCCCCCGGCTGCCGTCAGTGGTGGGCGGCCGGGCACCGCAGTGCCGAGCCCGCCCACTCGGCGGCGCTGACCTACCTGTCACTCGACCCGATCCTCGAGCACGCGATGCGACTGGGTGAGGGCAGCGGCGCCGTCGCCGCCCTACCGGTCGTCCACAACGCCGTCGCGATCCTCACGGACATGGCGACCTTCGCCGACGCCGGGGTCAGCGGCCGGGACTGACGGCTCGTGATCGACGCGGTCCGCCTCTCGCTGTCGTGGATGACGGTCCTCCCCGTCGGCCGCGGCGGCGTCCCCGACGCGACCGCGGCCGGACGCGCCATGACGGCGCTCCCCGCCGTGGGACTGGTCTGCGGCGCCACGGCCACCGCCCTCGCCCACGGCGCTCACGCC
>NZ_KV823876.1:0-7918 GCF_001815995.1 Dietzia sp. HMSC21D01
GCGGCGGCGGCGCGGTGGGCGGCGGCGGACGCGTCAGCCGCGCGCGTCGAGGACGGCCTGGTACAGCTCCCGCTTGGTCACCGCAGACCCCTCGGACACCGCCGCGCACGCGTCCTTGAGCCGCTCCCCCGCCTCGACCCGCTCCTCGACGATCTCCACGAGGTCCTCGAGCGTCGCGGCGGAGTCGGCCGCGTCCGCCCCGGCCACCACCACGACGATCTCCCCCAGGACACCGGGCGCCGTGCGCTCGGCGAGCTCGCCGAGCGTGCCGCGCAGGACCTCCTCATAGGTCTTGGTCAGCTCGCGACACACCGCCGCCCGGCGGTCCGCGCCGAGCACCTGCGCGGCCTCGGCGAGGGTGTCGGCCAGCCGGTGCGGGGACTCGAAGAACACGCACGTGCGCTCCTCCGCCGCCAGCCGCGCCAACCAGGTCCGGCGGCGGCCGGCCCGCCGCGGCGGGAACCCGTCGAAGCAGAAGCGGTCGACCGGCAGGCCGCTGAGCACCAGCGCGGTGGTCACCGCCGACGGCCCCGGCAGGCACGTCACCGGAAGGCCCGCCTCGATGCACGCCACCACCAGCGAATACCCGGGATCCGACACCGCCGGCATGCCCGCGTCGGTCACCACGGCCACGGTGTCGCCCGCGCGCACGCGGTCGATCAGCTGGGGCACGCGGCCCGCCTCGTTGTGCTCGAAGAAGCTCATCACGCGGCCCCGGATGGTGACCTCCAGTGCCGTGGCGAGGGAACGCAGGCGACGGGTGTCCTCCGCGGCGACGATGTCCGCCGTGGCCAGCACGTCGCGCAGGCGATCCGAGGCGTCACCCGGGTTCCCGATGGGGGTGGCCGCCAACACGACACGTCCGGACGTCATGCCGACCACCCTATCCGCCGGGTGAGGCGTGTCCCCTGGCGGCGCGGGGGCCACACTATGCTCGGCTCGTGACCTCGACCCCCGGCGTGCGGTCCCCCGGACGTCCGCTGCCCGCCCCCGACACCGGCCCGGTCGACACGGCCCGCGACTGGATCGTCACCGGCGTCGTCCTGGTCCTGGCGTTCGTCTCGCGGTTCTGGGGACTGGCCTCGGCAACCGACAAGGGCACCCCGGTCTTCGACGAGAA
The DNA here is from genome assembly GCF_001815995.1 of Dietzia sp. HMSC21D01. Taxonomy (NCBI): domain Bacteria; kingdom Bacillati; phylum Actinomycetota; class Actinomycetes; order Mycobacteriales; family Dietziaceae; genus Dietzia; species Dietzia sp. HMSC21D01. The sequence goes on from NZ_KV823876.1 coordinate 1,121, forward strand.
GCACTACGCGCCGCAGTCGTACGACATCGCCCGGCTGGGCATCGAGGAGAACCCCGCCTACGGCCTCGTCGTCCACCCGCCCGTCGCCAAGCAGATCCAGTCCCTCGGCGGGCTGCTCTTCGACTACACCCCCATGGGCTGGCGGTTCACCGCCGCGCTGGCGGGGGTGCTCGTGGTGCTCATGGTCATGCGCATCACCCGGCGGCTGACCCGCTCCACCCAGCTCGGCTTCGTCGCCGGCCTGCTGCTGTGCCTGGACGGCGTCACCTTCGTGACCTCTCGCATCGGCATGCTGGACATCTACCAGGTGCTCTTCGTCGTGGCCGCCGCCGGCGCACTGCTGGTGGACCGCGACCAGATGCGCGGTCGCATGCACCGCGCCGCCGTCGAGGGCCGGCTTCACCTCTCCGAACTCGGCCCCCGCCTGGGATTCCGCTGGTGGCGTTTCACCGCCGGCGTGATGCTCGGCCTCGCGCTCGGCGTGAAGTGGTCCGGCCTGTACTTCATCGCCTTCTTCGGCCTCATGACCGTCGCCTGGGACTGGGCCCTGCGCAGCCGCTACGGCATCCACCGCCCGCTCGCCGGCGCGCTGCTGCGCGACGCGGTGCCCGCCTTCCTCACCCTGGTGATCTGGCCCGCGATCCTGCACCTGTTCACGTGGCTCCCGTGGTTCGCGGGCGAGAACTCCGTGTACCGGCACGCCGTCCCCGAGAAGGTCGCCGATACCTGGCTGCCCGATGCGCTGCAGTCGTGGCTGTACTACCAGTCATCGGTCCTGGACTTCCACTCCTCGCTGACCACCTCCGCCGGCAACCGGCACCCCTGGGAGTCCAAGCCGTGGACCTGGCCCATGAGCCTCCGGCCGATGCTCTACTACGTCGAGCAGGGCGAGGGCGTGGCCGGGTGCGGTGAGGCCACGTGCGTCCGCGCGATCATGCTGATCGGCACGCCCGCGATCTGGTGGCTGGCGATTCCGGTGCTGGCGTGGGCGTTCTGGCGCGCGGTCGTCTCCCGCGACGGGCGCTACGCTTTCCCGCTGGTCGGTTACATGGCGGGGTATCTGCCCTGGTTCTTCCAGCACGACCGGCAGATGTACTTCTTCTACGCCTCCGTCATGGTGCCGTTCTTCGTCATGCTCATCGCGCTCGTGCTCGGCGAGATCGCCGGGAAGGCCACCGACTCCCGCCGGCGCCGGCTCCTCGGGCGCGGGATAGTGAGCGTGTACCTCGCCCTTGTGATCGTGAACTTCATCTACATGTTGCCGATCCTCGCGGGGCTGCCGATCACGCAGACCGAATGGAATCACCAGCTCTGGTTGCCGTCCTGGCGCTGACCGGCCGCCTCGGCCCGCCCCGGCCGTCCTGAGCAGCGGCTGTGCATCGCGCCCGGGCCCCCATTTCGTGGTGACGGACCCGCCGGGCCGTCAGTAACGTCGCGGAGGTGAACGAGCTACCCATTCCCTTCGCCGATCTCCCGATGAGCGACGTGACCCAGCAGTGGCTGGTCGAGAAACCGGTCACGATCGCCATCTACATCGTGCTGGCCCTGGTGGTGCGCTGGCTGCTGCACCGCGGCATCGACCGGGTCACCGCCCCCTCCCGAGACGGGTCGGTCTCCGCGTGGCGGCGACGCCGCCAGGAGAGGTCCGACCGGCGCGACGACGAGGCCGGATCGGCGCACGACACGGACGGCCACGACGGCGACGTCAGCGCGGACGAGAGCGGGGGCCTCACCGCCGCGAGCCTGAAGAAGCACAACCGCCGCCGCGACGCCGAGCACGTGCGGGCCGAGCAGCGCCGCGCGCAGCGGCGGGCCCAGCGGATGGCGACCATCGGCTCGGTGCTCAAGTCGCTCGTGTCGTTCGTCGTCCTGGTCTGGGTGGTCCTGCAGACCCTGGCGATACTCGGCGTCAACGTCGCGCCGTTCATCGCCTCCGCGGGGATCGTGGGCGTCGCCCTCGGCTTCGGCGCCCAGACCCTCGTCCGCGACTTCCTGTCCGGACTGTTCATGCTCTTCGAGGACCAGTACGGCGTCGGCGACTGGGTGGACCTCGGCGAGGCCGAGGGCACCGTCGAGCACGTGGGCCTGCGCATCACCTCGCTGCGCGACCTGCACGGCACCCTGTGGTACTGCCGCAACGGCGACATCGCCCGCGTCGGCAACTACAGCCAGGACTTCGGCGTGGCGTTCCTCGAGATCCCCGTGTCCTACACCGCCGACGTCGACCGGGCGTGCACCGTGGCGATCGAGACCGCCAAGCAGGCGGCGGCCGAGGAGCCCATCGCCTCGAACCTCATCTCCGGGCCGGAACTGCAGGGCGTCAACGCGCTGGACGCAGATTTCTGGTCGCTGCGGATGACCGCCGTGACGCAGGCCAACGCGCAGTGGGCCACCGAGCGGGAGTTGCGCCGCCGGATCCGCAAGGCCTTCGACGAGGCCGGGATCGACGCGCCCTACCCGGAGGGCCTGCCGGTCTCGGCGATGCGCGCGATGGCGGCCGAGTAAGGCACCGCTGAGCGACCTCCTGCGGCCGCGGCGGCGCCGGCGGCGGCGTCAGCCGCCCAGCACCCTGTCGATACTGAACCTGCCGGCGCCGACCGCGGCGATGAGCAGCGCCCCCACGCCGAGCGCCACGACGAGCTCCCAGCCGTTCTGGGTGACGAACGGGCCGTGGATTGCGTGGACGAAGTACAGGGCGCCGAACATGTCCACTCCGAGGAGGATCCCGGCGAGCGGGGTGAGCAGTCCCGCGACGAGAGCGACCCCGGCCACGAGTTCGACCCCGGCGACGATCGCCGCGGTGACCTCCGGCTGCGGGATGCCGTAGCCCGCGAACTGCTCCCCCACCCGCGCCAACCCGAGTGTGAAGAACTTCTGCCACCCGTGCGCGACGAAGACCACGCCGATGCCCACACGGGCCAGCAGGATGGCGGCGTCGCGGAGGGTCTCCATCCCCCTCACGGGAGGATGCCCTGTCCGACCTTGGTGATCCGGCGGTTGAGAAGCGTCATCGCCAGGTTGTACAGCGGCGGGGCGAACCTCTGGGCCGCGAACCCCACGCGGACGTCCGGCGAGGTGTAGACGATGTAGCGGCCCTTCCGCACCCCCTCGAGCATCTTCTCGGCGGCCTCGTCGGGGGTGACAGCGTGACGCCGGAACTGGTCGACTGTCTTGGCGACCTCAGGGGTGGAGCGGTCGACGCCCGCGATCTCGATAGTCTCGACCAGCGGGGTGTCGACGCCGCCGGGGCAGACCAGGTGGACCCCGATGTCGTAGGGCGCCAGGTCGAAGCGCAGCACCTCGGCGATCCCGCGGATGCCGAACTTGGCGGCGCTGTAGGCGGCGTGCCACGGCAGACCGAGCAGACCGGCGGCCGAGGAGACCAGGGCGAGGGCCGAGGGCTTACCGGCCGTCATCATGGCCGGCACGAACGCCTCCACCACGTGGACGGTGCCCATGAGGTTGACCTCGACCATCGACCGCCACACGCGGTGCTCGAGCAGGTCTGGTCGACCCCATGCCGAGTTGCCCGCGACGTGGAAGACCGCGTCGGGGGCCCCGTGCGCGGCGATGACGCGCTCGCCGAAGACGAGGACCGCGTCGTGGTCGGTGATGTCGAGCGCCTCGGCGGCCAGGACGGGCGCACCCGCGTCGCGGCAGGCCTGCTCGACCGATGCCAGCCCGTCGGCGTCACGGTCGGTGAGGACGAGACGGGCCCTCTCACGGGCGAGCCGGATCGCCGTCGACCGACCGATCCCGCTGGCCGCGCCCGTCACCACGCAGACCTTGCCTCTGTACTCCCTGATGCGTCGCCTCGACATCTGCTCCCCTGTCCCGGCCCGCGTCGTCGGCAGCGGACCGCCTGATGTGCTCACCGTAGCGGCCCGCGGGTGCCGTCGAGGCGGTGTCGGTCGGGCGCGTCCCCTCTCTCGGGCCTCCTCTCAGACCTGCTCTCTCAGGCCTGCGGCGTGAGCTTGGTCGCCTGGAGCGTGTCGTGGCCGCCGCGCGGCGGGATCGGCGGCACGTACTCGCGCAGCACGCACCGGCTCCCGCTGTAGATGGTGGCCATGCACCGGTTGCAGTGGACACACAGCGAGCGACGACGCTCGTCCTCCCTGAGCTTGTTGGGGAAGTCGGGCTCGCGCAGCAGAGCGCGGCCCATGGCGACGAACTCGAAGCCCGCGTTCATCGCCTTGTCGATGGACGGTCGGTCGACGATGCCGCCGAGCAGCATCATCGGCAGGTCGACGGCCTCGCGGATCTGGCGGGCGTCGTCGAACATGTACGCGTCGGTGTAGGGGTACTCCTTGAACATCTTCGGTCCGACGACCTTCATGCCCATCTTGATCACGGGCGGCTGGGTGGCGGCGAACTCCTCCAGCGGCGCGTCACCCTTGAACAGGTAGATCGGGTTGAGCAGGGAGCTGCCGACGGTCATCACCAGCGCGTCGGCCGAGCCGTCCTGCTCCAGCCACCTGGCGACCTGCCGCGCCTCGTCGATCCAGAAGCCGCCGGGCACGCCGTCGTCCATGTTGAGCTTCATGGTGACGGCGATCGTGTCGCCCATGGCGTCGCGGATGGCACGGCCGATGCGGCGGGCGAAGCGGGCGCGGTTCTCCAGCGACCCGCCGTACTCGTCCTTCCGGCGGTTGAGCCTCGGACTGAGGAACTCGCTGACGAGGTAGTTGTGACCGAAGTGCACCTCGATGGCGTCGAAACCGGCCTCGTAGGCGCCGCGCGCAGCCCGGACGTGGTCCTCGACGATCCGGTCGACATCGGCAAGGGTGCACGCCTTGGTGATGGCCAGGCCGGTGGGCGCGGGGATGCGCGACGGACCGAGCGGGGTCATCCCGTTGGAGGCGCCGTTGGCGACCGCACCGGCGTGGCCGACCTGGGCGGAGATCGCGGCACCCTCGTTGTGGACCGAATCGGTGAGCTTGCGCAGCATCCCGCCGTCGTCCATACCCCAGTGATATTGGTGCTTATCGGTGCGACCCTCGGGCGACGTGGCGAGGTAGGCCACGGTCGTCATACCGACCCCGCCTCGGGCGTACTCGGTGTGGAACTCGATGAGCTCGTCGGTGATCCGCCCACGGGGACACCGGCCCTCGAAGGTGGCGGCCTTGACGATGCGGTTCCGCAGCGTGACGTTGCCGATCTTTCCGGGGCTGAAGACGTCGGGGGCGGGGGTTCCGGGCGCGAGAGTCATACGCAGAATGTAACCCGTTCTAGTGGCGCTGTCACGGCCTTGGCCTGCGCTTATGCACACCGTGTGCAGGTTTCTCGACGGGCGCGTGCGGCACACCCCGCCTACCTGCGGGGGATAGGGTCGCCTAACCGCGGTCAGGCGTCCGCGCCGAGTTCGACGAGCAGCACGCCGCAGGCGATGAGGACGATCCCGGCACCCATCAGCGGCGTGAGCGGCTCGCGGAACAGCAGGCGGCTGAACACCGCGGCCAGCGCGACGCCCGCAGCGGTCCAGATGCCGTAGGCCACGCCGAGCGGCATGCCGGCGGCCAGCGTGAGGGACAGGAACACGAACGCGATCAGGTACCCGGGCGCGACGGCGGCGTACCACCGCGCGTCGTCGACGGCCTTGCGGAGGGAGAGGGTCGCCGCGAGCTCACAACAGATGGCGACGACGAGGTAACCCCACGCCATCACGCGGCCCCTACCGCTCGGGCGCGAGCGCGCTGGGATCCGAGTTCGACGCACAGGACGCCGGCGATGATGACCGCGATACCGGCCACCATCAGCGGGGTCAGTGGCTCGGCGAAGATCAGCGCGGACAGGCCCGCGGTGAGCGCGACGCCGGTGGCTCCCCAGATGCCGTAGGCCACGCCCAGCGGCAGCCCCGCCTTCAGGGTCCGGGCGAGGAACACGAAGGCGCCGAGGTAGCCGATCACCACCACGACGTAGAGCGCGGGCCTGTCCAGCGCGCCTTTGAGTGCGAGCGACCCCGCGACCTCGCAGACGATCGCCGCGGCCAGGTTCAGCCACTTACCGGTCGGTCGTCTCCCGGACGCGATAGTCCCCTCGGTCACGGGGGCCAACTGTATCGGCGTCCACCGCGGTCGCCGTCACCGCCGTGCGGATGTGTCCGGCCAGCACGGCGAGCGCCGACGCGCCCTCGGGCGTCCCGGCGACCACGGGGAAGCAGTGGACCATCCCGGGCCACACCCGCAGATCGACGGTCGCTCCCCGCGCGGTGCTCGCGTCGACGAAGCCGCGGACGTCGTCGACCACGAAGTCGTCTCCCCCGCAGACGATCGCGACCGCCGGCGCACTCGCGTCGAGCGGCCGGCGGGCCGGGGAGATCCCCGGGTCGTCGACCGGGGTGTCGCCCGCGTAGGCGTCGCGACAGTCGGCGGCGATGGACGGGGGCATGAGCGGATCGAGGGCACCGCCGGATCGCTCCCCGCCGAGGGGCTCGGTGAGGTCGACCCAAGGGCTGATCAGGGCCAGAGCAGCCGGTCGTTCGCCGCCTCCGCGAAGACGGTCGAGCAGTCCCAGCGCGAGGCCGCCGCCCGCCGAGTCGCCGGCGATCGCGACCCTCTCGGCGCCGCCGACGTGCTCGGCGAGGTGCCGGAACGCGGCCTCCGCGTCGTCGAGTGCCGCCGGGTACCGGTGCTCGGGCGCCAGCCGGTAGTCGGGCACGTACGTGGTCGCCCCGGCGAGGCGGGCCAACGCCTTCGCCATGGTGGCGTGCGTGTCCGACGAGCCGGCGACATAGCCGCCCCCGTGCAGCACGAGCAGGCCGGGCGCGTCGTCCGCCCCGTCGATCCACAGACCCGGCAC
>NZ_KV823877.1:0-593 GCF_001815995.1 Dietzia sp. HMSC21D01
CTGTTGGGACAACGCATTAAAAACCTAAAGTTTCACCCGGGGCAACTTCCGCCTCCTCGAACGCCTCTTCCCTCAGATCGCACGAGTGCTCAAGATCAACCAACTCGAGACCATCACCGACGACGTCATCGAATCCGCCGCCAGCATCCTCGTGATCGGAAACTAACGCCTCCGAGCGATCACAGAAGACCGCCGCAAAGCGCTCAAACCCACAGGCCGCCCTCGAGCGAACCCGATTCCTGGGCGATGTAGTGCACGCTGGCCGACGAAGCTTCGGTCGGCGCCGCGTGGGCGGGTGCCGCGGCGACGGAGACCGCCGTGGTCAGGGCGAGGGTGGCTGCGAAAGCTCTGGTCGTTCTCATGTCCCGACTATCGCACCCGCCCCTACCTCGAGTGCATCGACGGGTTCACCCGCAGGCGGTGACGGTGCGCTGTGCCATCCCGCCGGTGGCCTGACATCGACATTCGGGGCGTAGGGCGCGAGAACCGGCGGCGCGCCCGTTCGGGAGCGAACCGGCGGGGTCACGCGCGGTGGGCGAAGGCGGTGCGGACGGCGTCCACGGCGTCCTCGACCCCGGCACCGGCGGCCGCGG